>WTJO01000228.1 GCA_011524805.1 Alphaproteobacteria bacterium | reverse complement strand
TCTATGTGGGTAGACCACTGGGTAGACCAAAGTGATGCACTTGACGTGTGGCATTGCACGTGAGATTCTAAGCATAGCTTCAAATACAGTGTAGGTATGGTGCTTACATAGAGAAACTAACTCTCCACCAGCACCATTTTCCCCATCAAATGATGTGTATCTCATTGAAATGTGTGCATATCCAATGTTTGCAGGAGATATGTGATGTACAGAGTGATGTACAATTCTGATGCCCAGTACGTGTCATGTAGGGCTGGTATCTATTACTACACAAGACGTGTTCCCATTGATGTGAGGCAGTATTATGCCTCCCCTCGTCTATCCTTTAGTTTGAGAACCAAATCATATGCTGGGGCTGTTCGTGCAGCCCACACAGCTATACACCGAAAAGCCGGGGATAACAGGGAATTGACGTGGGTATCTTAAATCGTATCATCAGATAGACCTAGCGCATTTGGCTATGTGCTGTGACGAAAAATTTTAACAGCGCTGACCAGCGAGAGAGCAAGCATACATAGCAGACCGGCAATACCAATAATCGTTGTCTTGTCTGCGCCGAAGAAGATCAGCACCGCACCGCCAATACCGCCCAGAATCATCGTAACCGACCCTATCAGGCCAGAGGCGGTACCTGCATGTGATGATACCGCGCCTAGCCCGCCAATGGTGGCATTTGCGATAGTCAGCCCATTTGCAAAGCCAAACATAATACACGGAATAGCCAGACTAAGCGGATGCTGCCATGAGATTAAATTCAGAGCCAGCATGAGTATCATGGACAGGACAGACAAAGAACAGCCGACTAAAATGCCAGTTTCAAGGCCTTTTTTAATCATATATAACCTGTTAACCAGGTTCCCTGTGATATAGGCGAGCGGTGTTAACGCAAACCATAGCCCAAAGGTAAGGGATGTGCTACCGACCTTCTGATAGGCATAGGGTATAAAGGCGTTAAGCGCGAAAAATGCCGCGATCTGAAGGCTTGATACGCTGAGATAGGCACGGAATAATCTGTTTTTCAATACAGATTTATAGCCCATCAAAATAGCAGACAGATTCAACTCTGGCCGTTTGCTGACATTTGTTTCTGGCAGCAAAATTAATGAGCATAGAAATAATACAATGCCGGCAAGTGATATTAATATCATTATGCCTTCCCAGCCGGCATAAAATACAATCGCGCCGCCGCAGGACAGGCTTATCATCGGCACAATGGCCTGAATGGTCTGAACGCTTGCCATCGCTTTTTGGGCATCTGCCCTGCTGAAAAAGTCATTTACCATTGTGCGCCCCATCGAAATGCAGGCCGCAGCCCCCAGCCCCTGAATGGCGCGCAGAAAAATTAGCACATCAATCTGTGATATAAAGCTTGTAACAAGGCCGGAGGCGCCAATCAAAAATGCGCCTGTTATGAAAAATATTCTGCGGCCAAAGACATCAGAAAGAGGCCCGATGGCAAGCTGTCCAAGCGCAAGCATGGCCAGATACAAGGTGAGTAATTGCTGAACCTTTTCAGGCAGTACATTTAAGGCAGACACAATCGCAGGAAGCGCCGGTGTTATCAGCGTAATCCCCATAACAGCACTGCCTGTGCCGAGCGCGATTACCCATAAAGGCAGCTTTGGTGCGTTTGTCATAACATCTGGCTCATTATTGTTGTTCTGCCTGAACCAGCCTGTCTTTATAGTCCTGCATTCTGGTATTTGCGTTTGTGTCTAAAAGTAAAATCACCGCCATCATGGCAATCACAGAAATCATGCCTGCCTGCCAGATGGGTGTCCGGAACACCATAAGAAGCACGGCAGACACTGCAATGATAAGCGGGATAACCTTATATACAGCGCTATTATAGCCATTAATTGTCTTTTCTGCGCGGGCACTTTCCATTTCCAGAAATGCCTGACCATCTGCAGAAAAGGCGGTTGCAAAACTGGATATCCGGAGCTGGTTTGAGATGATAAGCCCTACCCCTAAAACCACAAGCAGGCCGCCCGCTAGAAGTAGAGGAATGATGAAGGCTTTCGCCGTACCTGTTTTACCCAGCTGCCAAAATCCAATACTTGTCAGAATAAACAGCAATCCCATTAACGCAAAAAAGCTGGAGGAAAAAATCTCTGCCTTTGCCCGGTCGATTGAGGTTTTAAGTATATCTATCTGCACATCAGCCATTTTTTTTCCTGTAAATTGTTTCTATGTAACTATATGTTATCAATGACCTTTATGTGACGACATAGCGCAACACACAACGTCAAAGCATCACCTCTGTTATAAGTTATGAGGCAAACATATCAATGGATATTTTACCGATTTACTCAATAGCCATAATCAATGGGGCAGTCTGTTTGATGGTAATACAGACAGCTCTTTTGGCACAGAAAAAATGTATTTTTATTTGGTTGGCCAGGTCTATCACTATTTCCAGACAAGCCGGAACAGGGCTTCATTTCGTCTCAGGAATGGCGGTGTATAGGGTGCATCATATGTTGCCTTGATAGGCGCACCTATAATTTCCAGACCATCTCTTAACAGCGCAGCTTTCAGCAATTTGTGGTGTTTCTGGAAATTCTTGTCAGACGAAAATCCGGAATAGATAATTGCGGCATAATAGGCTGGCGGGACATCTTCCAGAGTAACGGCCGGATTTGTAGGTTTAGGTGCATTTGATGTTTCAAACCCTCTGGGAAGAAAAAACTGCATTGTGCGGGCATCTTTATCGGCAATCTTTGTGACGGGCGCGGTCATGGAGAGTATCTGGCCTTCAAGCACAGGCGCGGTCATCACGATTTTCTGCGCAGCCATATTCTGGCCTGAAATGTAATTGAATAACGCTCTGAAGCCGCTCTGGCCTGCGCGATAGCGCACCTGTGCTACTGTTCTAGCCGAATAATAGCGCACTTCATATTCGGTGGTGGCTGAAATTATTCTATATTCCGGGCCATCATATGCCATTGCCTGTTTCATCCATATATGCTGACCGCTCAGCAGAAATGCGCAGAACAGACTTAGTGAGAACATGATATTTACACGCATTTTATGCCACTCCGATCTTAATACAGATACGTAATATGACACTAGTCAGTTCTAACTTTCCGATACTGGTATTTGCCCCTGAACGTGAACAGGCAACAGCCTAGCCATCTTATTCGTGGCCAAGCGTGCTTGACAGATGCAAATTCAGGGCTTTGGTAGACAATATGGTTTCAGCACAAAAGGCGATACAGCTGAAACATAATCCTGATACCGCAGCGATAAGACAGATATGTCCATATGCCGGCAGGGTAAGCAGCACTGTGCCAAGCGATAACAGGCACAGGCAGAATGACACTGCTGCAAAAAATAATGCGAATTTCACCAGTAAGATGCGGGTCGTAAGAATATGTAGCTCGCGTCTAAGCACATCATATTTCACACTGTCATCTCGTGTTTTATCTATTTCATGGCTCAGATTTCTCATCAGTCCTGCCAGACTGGTATACCGGAAATTAAATGCCACTATGGCCAGTGGAATCGCAGGTAGCAACACTGAAACAATTTCGCTATTCATGACAATCTCAATGGTTCACGCTCAACGCTTCACGGTTAAATAATATGCCAGCCAGCCACCAGCCTATACAGGCTGAAAGGCAGATTTCTCGCAATAGGTTTCGGCCAGCACCAGCTGCGGCAACTCGCCATTAACATCTTTGAACATCTCTATCTGACGTCTGGCGCACGCATTTCTGCTGATGGAAATACCGGTAATATCCTGAATTGCAACACAATCACCTGTAAGCACGCTACAGACCAGAATTTTTGCTATAAACATAATATCGCCTTTGCTGGAACCTGCCTCCCGATCAGACATGATAAGGGGAGAAATCATCTGATGGGAGGCGTGTTCCTACTTTGGTTTTCTACGTCTTTTGGAGGATATAGACAGAGCTGACCCGCCAAATACTATGTAATCTGTGCCAGCTCCACTTCCTAACATAAATAGATTGACGCCAACGAATAGTGCTATAAATTATCATAGATGATGCAAATTTTGCATCGGCCCTATTGCCCGCTTCTGTCATACAGGGACATTCTCTGGCAGATGCAGCAGATGAGAGCGAAAATGCAGGTCACACTCAAAACATTATTGTGTGGTTTAAGAGCGCTGATAGACCAGCATCCAATCGCAGAAGGGCGGCTAGGCATCCAAGATAATGCATGCGCCGCAATTGATGAGGCGATAGCGCAACATATCTGGCCTGAACCAGAAGGCTCCCCCTCCCCGCTTAGCAAGCCATTTGTTGATGTAATGACATCCCGTACTGCGCATAATATATGTCAGGATATTCTGCAGATACCCTTTTCATGGGCTCCCCCTAACACCTCTGACAACCCGCTATATGTCGCGCATAGCCATTCAAAAGCCCATGTTGAATTGCTGGGGCCACAGGGCATTATCACCTCACAGAAAATCAGGCTTGGGCTATATGGTATCCTGCCAGACTCGGAATATGGCATCAGAACCCATCCGGCAGAAGAGATTTTTATTATGCTGGCCGGTGAGGCAGAATGGCTTCGCGGGGATGATGATTACCAGCTCAAAAAAGCAGGCGGATATGCCTATCATCCCTCTATGATGCCGCACGCAACACGCACCCGACATTCGGCCTTTATGTCTGTCTATATATGGACTGGCGATGTCTCAACCGATGGCTACAGGTATTTCGGCGTAACGAACGCGGATTGAATAGAAACCTGCCTACCAACGCTACTGCCT
>WTJO01000023.1 GCA_011524805.1 Alphaproteobacteria bacterium | reverse complement strand
CATCTATCTCACGCGGGGCAATATTCTCGCCACCTTTGATTATCAGCTCTTTAATGCGACCTGTAACAAATACATATCCATCTTCATCTATATGGCCAAGATCGCCAGTGCGTAACCACCCCTGTGATGTAATGGTTTTGGCAGTTTCTTCAGGCTGGTGCAAATAGCCTCTCATGACATTATCGCCTCTGACATAAATCTCGCCTGTAATATGGGGCGGACAGGCCATATCACTATCATCTGCAATCATAATCTCGTTACCGACAGCCACCCCGGGCGAACCAATTTTCCGCAATCCCGGCGGTAGTGGATTTGACAGGATTTGAGCGCCTGTCTCGGTCAGTCCCATTGTCTCGATAATCGGGATGCCGAACCTGTCTTCAAACTGGCGATGAATTTCAGGCGCAAGCGGTGCCGACGCAGAACGTGAAAATCTCAGCCTGTCCTTATTTATCTGCGGGGTGTTATCATCATTCAGCAGATAGGCAAATAAGGTAGGTACAGCGCTAAACCAGCTCACATCACAGGCAGAAATATCCTGCCAGAAGCGTGACAGGGAAAAGCGATATGGCATGACCAGCCCGCCGCCTGACATAATCGTGCCCATTACAGTCACACATAAACCGTTAATATGATAAATCGGCAACACACAACAGCCTGTATCTGCCGCAGATAGCGCATGGGCTGTTACCACATTGCGCCCAGCGGCAAGCAGATTGGCATGGCTCAGCACAACCCCTTTCGGATTGCCTGTTGTGCCAGAGGTATACATCAAAATAGCCGGATCATCTGGCGATGCACGCTCAAATTCTGGCTGGCTGTTTTCGGCCATGCCCTCCGGCCAGTCAATCTCTGCTTCTGCTGTGAATAGAATGACCTCAACCTTGTGTGCAACCCCTGCCAGTGCTTCCTCGACAAGCGACAGGCTTTCAGGCGCACAAAATACAATCTCTGCCTTACAATGCGATAGCACATATTGCATCACCCGCGCCCCTGCTACCAGATTAAGCGGTGTTGCCATATATCCGGCAGAGGTGATGCCCATCATGATTAGCGCGGCATTAATGGAATTTGCAGAAGCAATAGCAACAGATGCGCCCCGCCTGATATTGGCGCCTGCCAGTATTGCGGCAACCTCGTCACTTCGTGCCAGCGCATCTGACCAACTCACACGAATATCTGTTTCAGGAGAGATTAGCCAGTCTTTATCAGGTGTGGTATTGGAATATTCAGCTAATTTCTGCCAGATTGCTACCGTCATTTACCATGCCTGTCCCAGTAAGATGAAAAAATATCGTCAACTTCAGGTTTATTCTCAGGAATTACTCTTACAACATTGACTTTATTTATAAAGTGAGTCCAATTCAGATTTTCGTCTATGGAGTTTCCGCCCCAGCTTCCACAGCCCATTGACAGGGAAAACGGCATGCCATTATTGAAAAAACCGCCTGTGGCAAAACAATGTGCCTGATTAACAATAATGCGGCAGCTTCTGGCCGTCATTGCAAGGCGTCTTGCCCGTTCATCATCTTTTGAATGTAGCCCAAGTGAATGCCCTGCCCCTAATACAGACTGAATCTGCACCGCCATATTTGCGGCATCATCAAAATCATCTGCGCGATATAGCGTCAGAAACCTGGACATTTTTTCCGAGGTAAGCGGACTATCTATATCAATGAGCTGCTGCGGGACGATCAAAAACCGTGTGTCATGATTTGCACGGCTTTCCAGAGACAGCTCGGAAATCATAATATCTATATCTTTGGCAAGCAATGTCGGGGTCATTTTACCGCCGCGCCAATGTGTGTCTGCCAGCCGAGATATTTCGTCTGGCTGAAGTACCAGACCGCCCTGTGCAGATAACGCTGAAACAACCTCGTCATATACGGATGATAGTGCGATCACACTATTCTCAGAGCTGCAGGAGGTGGCATTATCAAAGGTTTTTGATGCGGCTATCTTTTCGGCAGCAGCGTCAATATCTGCGGTTTCATCAATAATGGTCACCACATTCCCAGCTCCCACGCCAATTGCCGGCGTGCCAGATTTATAGCCTGCCCTGACATTATTCTGCGAGCCTGTCACCACCACCATATCGCATAACTGCATGAGCCGTTCTGTCTTGGCTTTTGAGGGCGGGCTTGGCACCAGCTGAACCAGATCTTCTGAAATCCCTAGTTTGGCCATATTCTGGTGGATATGTTCAAGCAGGGCCAATGCAGGCTTCATACCTTTGGGGCTAGGGGCGATAATGATCGCATTACCTGTCTTAAGCGCATTGATAATATTATTTACAGGCGTTGCCAGCGGATTTGTAGAGGGCACAATCGCAGCAATTACCCCTTTTGGCCGGTAATATAGCGAAAGACCTTTTTCATCATCATCACGGATATGACCAATAGAGGCTACCCCCTTCAAATCACGCAACAGCCCAAGCGTCTTATTATGGTTTTTTCTGACTTTATCAGCTGCATTGCCAAGCCCTGTTTCCTGAACAGCAAGTTCGGCAAGCATCCTGTTTCGTTCAGGTTCCATCAACGCCCAGCCGACCGCACAGCAGGCATCATCAAATAATTGCTGACTACCTATCTCTTCATAATGCTGTTGTGCTATACGCGCCCTGTTGACGACCTCATCAATAATTGATGTGTCTTCGCTCATACCCAACCCCTAACTGGCAGAACTCTGCTTCATGCCCTGAAATGCCTGATAAATGCTATAGCCAAGCGTAATAACACCTGCGGCGATTAATAGCGAGCAGATAGGACGTGAAAAATAGGTAACAAGGTCATAATGCACCATTTGCATACCTTGGGCGAAATTCTGCTCGCCAATTTTGCCAAGAATAATCCCAAGCACAATACCGGGAATGGAATATCCCGACCGGCGCAACAAAAACCCGATAATGCCGGCAAGGAACATTACAATCACGTCAAGCACAAGCCCTCTGCCAATATAAGAGCCAATGCTGGCCAGCAACAGGATCATGGGCGCAAGGAACTGAAACGGAATTTTTAGCAGATACATAATGGTTTTTGTTTCCAGTACGCCAATAAACAGAATACATAAATTGGCATAGAACATGGCAGCAAACACAATCCAGATTAGATCAGGCGAATTGTAGAATACCAGAGGGCCGGGTTCCAGATCATGCATCTGGAATACAGCTACCATCATGGCGGTAAGCGCACCGCCCGGCAAGCCAAGCGCAAGCAGAGGTATCATGGCGGCACCTGTGGCGGCATTATTGGCTGTTTCGGATGAAATCACCCCTTCCATATTGCCTTTGCCAAAACTTTCCTTGTCTTTTGACCAGCGCACCGCCTCGCCATACCCCATAAATGCTGCCAGCGTTGCCCCGATACCGGGAAGAATACCGCAGAAAAACCCGACCAGAATTGAGCGTATGACAGCCAGCTTATGCATCCATAATTCAATTAATGTTGGAAAGCTCATACTCACCGGCGGCGCATTATAGGTGCCTGTTACTTTCTTTTCAGCCTGAACAAAAATTTCAGAAACAGCGAAAAACCCTAAAATCGCAGGCACAAAGGCAATACCGGCAGCCAGATCGGCAAATCCGAAATTATATCTGTCTATACCACCAACAGGGTCCTGACCGATTGTGGCGACCATCAGACCCAGCAATACAGACAGCCAGCCTTTCCAGATGGTGCGTCCGCCAACCGAAGAGGCAACTGCCAGCCCGAAAAACACAAGCGCAAAAATCTCGGGCGGGCCAATATTCCGGATTGCCCATTTTGCCAGCGGCTCTGTTGCCGCCATCATTACAAGTGCCGAACTTACCCCGCCAATCGCAGAACATAGCACAGCCGCACCCACTGCCTTGCCAGCCCTGCCCTGTTTTGTCATGGGATAGCCGTCAAAGGCCGTAGGAGCATTTTCAGGAGCGCCCGGAATATTAAATAAAATAGCAGTAATCGCGCCGCCATAGGTGCCTGTGCAATAAATCACGGCAAACAGCATCACCCCTTGCGCAGGCGTCAGATCAGAGGTGAATGGCAGCAAAATAGCTGCTAGCGTTAGCATGCTTACCCCCGGAATAGCGCCAAACAGCATACCGCCAATAACACCAAAAATAAAAATGCCAATGGTTAACGGGTCACCAAAAAGGGCAGTACTTCCGGCAATAAAATTTTCAAACATCTTGGCCTACCATAACTCTAGATTTTGCCATCTTGTATTCATGCGCAGCATAAAGGCGCTGAAATCATAAAAAGGAGAAACATTGCCCTGCGGTAACGGGGCATTCAGAATGACCATAAAAATCATCATGATAAGAATATAGATAAACAGCGTGACATACAGCACCCTACTTGGGCGGCGCTCGCCAAATATTATCACAATGGCAGCGATAAATAACGGTGTGGCCGAATAAAACCCTATTGGCTTTAGCGACACGGCATATAAAAATGGCGTCCCTAGCGCGGTGATTACGCGGATGAGGGTCTGGCGATCATAGGGCTGTTTGTCACTATCATCATCTGCAATGCCAACCCTGCCCTTCTGCAACGCATTGCCATTCAGATAGGCATAATATAGATTATTAAGCCCTACCAGAAGCAGCATCAGTAAAATGGTTCTCGGCCAGCCTGTGGCGCCGAATTGATAAATTTCGATTGGCTGGTTAAATTCAAATGAGGCAATAAAGAACACCACAAAAAAAAGTAACCAAATCGCTGTTTCGATAAAATGTGAGCGTTCTAACTTGCCCATAAACCTATCCTCACACAC
>WTJO01000105.1 GCA_011524805.1 Alphaproteobacteria bacterium | reverse complement strand
CAGGTGATGTAATTTACGATACGTTCGATCCTGTCAGCCTGTCTGATCTGCTAGGCAAATTCGTGTTCCAGAATGGTGAAGATGAAACCCGCTAGTATCCGGTATTCACTTGTTGCCTTCATGCTATCCGCCATTGCCATGCCGGCATATGCCCAGCAGACAGACTGGATTGATGGCAGCCGGCTGGTGCTTCAGACGTTGGACAAGGTTACTGCCCGTATTCAGACAGTTGATGCGGTGATAGGCGAGCCTGTCCGTTTTGGTACGCTTGAAATCACTCCGCATTACTGTGCCTTCCGCCCGCCGGAATTGCCGCCTGACCATTCTGCCTTTCTTGAAATTAAGGACATTGCGCTGAATGCTGGCAGGTCAGAATCACAAAAAGGCACGACCCAAAACAGCATAAAAGATATCGCCTCTGATAGCCTTAATCCTGCTCAGACAGTATTTTCAGGCTGGATGTTTGCTTCATCTCCTGCTTTATCAGGGCTTGAGCATGCTGTTTATGATGTCACGCTTCTCAATTGTAGCAAATGATCCAGTATCTCTGTCTGGCTTAGATGAAGCGGCATGGTAGCAGGCTGGCCAAGGGCTATGCCAAGCGACTGTTTGAATTCGGGTTGCGGCATATCTATCAGGCCAAACTGGCGCAGATGGTCCGAGGTAAATTGCGCATCAAGCAGGCTAAATTGTGCTTTATGCAATGCCGCCATAAGATAGGCAAGTGCCAGTTTTGATGCATTTGAGGCTGTCGAGAACATTGATTCGCCGAAAAAGGCACTGCCTAGTGACAGCCCATACAGCCCGCCAACCAGCCTGTTGCCGTCCCAGATTTCAACTGAATGGCCAAAGCCCATTTTATGCAAGGCAAAATATAGCGTCTCTATTTCTGCATTGATCCACGTATTATCAGCGCGCATCTCGGCACAATGCCGCACAACATCTGCAAAAGCCGTATCAAAGGTCACCTGCCATGTGCTCTGTTTTGCAAACCTTATCAGGCGGCGCGGAATATGTGGCGGAGTGATAGGAATAACCCCTCTGATAGCCGGCTCGTAAAAACGCAGTTCGGGATCATCTCGGCTTTGCGCCATGGGAAATACACCACAGCTATAGGCTTTGATGATTGTCTCAGGTGAATAGATTATCTGCTCAGCCATAATATTTTTGCCCGCTCTGCCAACGCTTTTCCTGCATCACAGATGAAGACCATAGACAGGCTGTCCGGATATAGTGTATCTGGCGGGCGCTGCCTTCAGGCGTTATAGAAAATCCTGTTCCAGCCATTTGATAGAATAATTACCCTCTTTAATTTCCGGTGCATCCAGTAATTTTTTATGCAGGGCAAGTGTTGTCGGAATAGGTTCTATCACAAATTCATCCAGCGCCAGCCGCAAACGTGCCAGCGCATGATCTCTGTCACGGCCATGGACAATCAGCTTGGCAATCAGGCTGTCATAATAGGGCGGAATTTTATAGCCGGAATACAGGATTGTATCAACACGCACACCCGCACCACCAGCAGGATGATAGAAATCAACCTTGCCGGGGGTAGGCATAAAGGTTTCAGGATGCTCAGCATTAATCCGGCATTCGATTGCATGGCCTGTGAAACTGACATCCTGCTGGGTAAAAGCCAGCTTGTTGCCAGCCGCTATTTTGATTTGCTCAGCAACAAGATCAATGCCTGTAATCGCTTCTGTGATTGGATGTTCTACCTGTAATCTTGTATTCATCTCGATAAAGAAAAATTCGCCATCCTGATAGAGAAATTCCATAGTGCCAACACCAAGATAACCCATATCGGCTGTTGCTTTTGCTGCCAGCTCGCCAATAAATCTGCGCTGTTCTTCTGACAGTGCGGGCGAGGGAGCTTCTTCAAATAGTTTCTGGTGGCGGCGCTGGACAGAACATTCACGTTCGCCCAGATGGACAGCATTGCCATGGCTGTCGCCTATTACCTGAACTTCGATATGGCGCGGATTATCAAGATAGCGTTCCAGATAGACAGTATCATCTCCAAAGGCAGCTTTGGCTTCGGAGCGCGCTGATGAAAAGGCTTCTGATAATTCTTCGGGGCGATTGGCAACTTTCATGCCGCGACCACCGCCGCCAGAGGCCGCCTTTACCAGCAGAGGAAAGCCAATACCCTTTGCCAGCTTCTGTGCCTCTTCAAGACTATGCACGGCGCCGGGTGAGCCCGGTACAAGCGGCAGGCCTGCTTCTGCAGCCGTAATTTTTGCCTGAACCTTGTCTCCCATTTTTCTGATATGTGATTCATCAGGGCCGATGAAGGTCAGGCCATGGGCTTTGATAATGGCGGCAAAATCCGCATTCTCTGCCAGAAAGCCAACCCCCGGATGCACTGCATCACAGCCTGTTACCGCTGCCGCCGATACAAGATTGGGGATATTAAGATAGCTATCTGTCGCCGGCGCAGGTCCTACACATACAGATTCATCTGCCAGCCTGACAGGCATTGATTCTGAATCAGCAGCCGAGTGAACAATAACAGTCTGGATACCAATTTCCTTGCAGGCACGTAACACCCGCAAGGCAACATCTCCGCGATTGGCAATCAGAATTTTCTTAAACATTGTCTAGCTGACCACGAATAAAGGCTGGTCAAATTCTACCGGCTGGGCATTTTCTACCAGTATCTCTTTTACGGTACCGTCCTGCGGTGCGGCGATCGGGTTCATCACTTTCATTGCCTCGATAATACATAAGGTCTGGCCTTTTGAGACTTTGTCGCCTTTTTTCACAAATAGCGCCGCATCAGGTTCAGGCGCAAGATACACAGTCCCGACCATAGGTGAGACAACGGCATTGGCCAAATCTGGCTGGCTGGTACCCTCAGGCGCAGTTTCGGCAGGGGTGGCAGGTGCCGGCGCTGCCTGTGGTGCCGGCGCTACAGCCACGGCAGGCGCTATCTGCTGCACCTGTTCTGCTGTTTTTGCCAGCCTGATGGAAATCGTTTCTGTTTCCAGTTCAAGCTCTGTCAGCTCATTCTTGTTGAACAGGTTTGTGAGTTCTTTAACCAGCTCTGTTTCTGATGAAAACGGCTTTTGCTTTGATGATCCTGCCATAATACCTCTCTTACGGGGCGATAGAATTTCCTAGTTAGTTTTAGCGTTTCTTTGCTGATTAATCAAAGTCAATATTTCAGCTTTTGAAATTGCGCCCGGCACAATTGTATCACCAATGATCAATGCTGGTGTGCCCTGAATTTCAAGTGCCTGTGCCGCCCGCTGATTTGCCTGTAACAGCCCAATCACTTCGGGGCTTTGCGCATCTGAAGCAAGCTGTGTCATATCTGCGCCTGTTTTGCCTGCCAGTTTTGTTATCAGCTGGCTGTCTATCCGCCCTCTCTGTTCCATCAAATCAATATGAAAAGGGGCGTATTTCCCCTGTTTTTGCAGTGCAAGGGCTGTTCTTGCGGCTGTATAAGAGCTTTCCGACAGGATCGGAAATTCTTTTATTACCAGCCTGATATTGCCATCTTCTTCAAGTACAGACTGCAAGGTAGCAAACAGGCGTTTACAATATCCGCAATTATAGTCGGAAAATTCATAAATCGTGATATCGCCCGCGGGATTCCCCATCACAGGGTCACGTTCATCCATACGCACTAGTGCCAGTGCCAGCTGCTTTTGCTGTTCGGCTTCGCGAATGGCGAGCTGGTTAAGCGCATCGCGGATAAATTCCGGATTCTCCGAAATATACTCTATAATGAAGGCTTCAATTTCTGATTTTTCGCTATCGCTTAGCGTGGCATGGGCAGAGGCTATGGCAGCAAGGCCGAAAATCGTTGCCATCAGCAACATTTTCACTCTGTCCAGAATATGGGCTAGCCGGGTGTTCATAATATAAGGCCTTTCATATCAGCTTCCGCATTATAGGTGTTTTAGAAGCTATCGTCTATCATTCAAAAACCGGACAGGTGCTCCACCCATATAGGCTGTGGATGCAGGGTGCAGATTACCGCGTCTGTGCGGGCACGCTATTCAGTTCAAACAAAATATCGCGTGCGCGTGTCGCAGTTGCTTCGGGCACATCCTGATGTGACAGGCTGCGATTAGCAAGCTGGATAGCCCGTGCAGTATCGCCTATGAGCAAAGCCTCCTGTGCCAATGCCAGATCAGCCTGTGCCAGCTGCTGGTTGCGGCCATAGCTGATGGCCAGCTGTCGCCAGACAAATGCCCAGTTATTTTCCGTTTCAGTTATCTCTTCTAGCAGGCTGATAGATTCTGACAGGCTGTCTGGCTGGTTTAAGGCAGTCAGGGCACGCGCTTTTGATAATTTTATCAGTGCGGCATCTGGCCTGAGCGCTAATGCACGCCCAAAGGCCTCTGCAGCCAGTGCCAATTCTGCATCTGATACCAGCACATCGCCTGCAAATTCATGGAACCAGCTATCCTGTGGATATTCTGATGACAGCCTGTCCATCATCTGGCTGGCCTCTTTCAGATTGCCGCGCCTGTAATGGGCGATAGCTATTGCATAGTCAGAAATTTTTGGCGATGGCTCAAAGGCTGGCCAGCCCACATCAACAGGTGTTTTCAGCACAGACATAGGCGGCAATACATAGGCGCGCAATTTTGTTACCAGCCGCGCCATATGGCGCTGGATATCTGCTGGCAGGTTCTGCGCAACATTGCCTGTCTGTGCCATATTATCTGAAAAAGCGGCAAGACGCTGGCGTGCGCCGGGGTGGCTAAGGTAATATTCTGCCTGTCTGTTTTCAGGCAACGCACGCTGGGCGGCCATCCGGCGCATAAAATCTGCCAGCCCTGCGGTGGTGATATTCTGGGTATTGAGTAGTCTGATTGCCCATTCATCTGCAACTGATTCATCTGCTCTGCTTTTTTGCAGATACAGCCTGTTGGATCTGTCTGTGCCGCCTATTGCCACCCCAATCGCAGCATCTACAGAACCTGCGGCAGCAGCAGCAGCAGACGCAACAGCCGTAAGCGCATTTGCAAGAGCCGCCTGCTGACTTGTCTCAGAGCGCAGAGGCACATGCCCTGCCGCCAGATGCCCGATTTCATGGGCAATCACGCCATAAATCTCTTCTGCTGATGTTGCCGAGAGCAGAAGCCCTGAATGCAGATAGATTGTCTGCCCGCCCCGTACAAATGCATTATAGCTCGGGTCGATGATAATCCGGATATTTATGCCGTCTGCAAACCCTGCCTGAGCCGCCATATCATGGACAATATCCTCAAAGCCTGTCTCAAGTTCGCTATCTCTTATCAGACCGGCAGAGGCAGGCTGGACAGAATAAATACAAAACGCGAAAAAAAGCAGGAAAACACGGCATTTTGACCAAATCCGTGTTAAAAAAAGGATTTTTTCAGAAAAATTAAAATAATATTCCGTATTTTCTATTTTTTCAGATAATAATTTCATTTTTCGTAATTGACATGAAGTTAAAGACATGATGTTGTGCGCCGTATAGACAAGTGAAATGATGAATAACTGTGACGCATGATTATCATTACGGTAACGACAACAAACTTTGTTTATAGCTGTTGATATAGTGCGTCTCCAAATTTTATGCCCCCGCATAAAGATAGACCGGTAACGGGGTGGTAACAGGGTAGTAACATAGATGCAACGCTCGATAATAAGGACAAAAATTGTGTCAAAACAACGTCAGCATAAACCTATATCACATACCGGAACAGGTGTGAAACTCTCTGAACGAAGCAAATTGCCACCTTTTCTGGCGCTTGACGTATTGCAACAGGCGCAGGCGCTTGGTCAGGCAGGGCGGGATATTATCCATCTTGAGATTGGCCAGCCTTCAACGGCGGCACCTGAGCCTGTAAATCAGGCCCTTAAACAGCATCTAGATGACAGATCAGCCCATGGCTATACTGTGGCCTTTGGCGAGACTGCCCTCAGGGCAGCGATAGCCGGGCATTATGATAGCTGGTATGGCACCAGACCACCAGTTGACAATATTGCCGTGACTGTTGGATCATCAACCGCCTTTGCAGTTGCTTTTATGGCGGCCTTTGATGCAGGTGATGTGATAGCGATTCCGCGTCCGGGCTATCCTGCCTACCGAAATTTGATGATGGGTATGGGGCTGACACCACGTCATATCTCGGCAGGCCCCGAACAGGGCTGGAAGCCGATGCTTGAAGAGATGGAAAGCTGGGACAGGCTGCCAGAAGGTCTGATGATCGCCAGCCCGTCAAACCCCACAGGCACCGTGCTTGACAGTGCCGAGCTACAGACCATTTGCGCATGGTGTGACAGAAACGGTGTCAGGCTGATTTCAGATGAAATTTATCATGGGCTGGCCTTTAGCAAAACATGTGATACCGCGCTGAATTATAATAAGGATGCGATTATCATTAACAGCTTTTCAAAATATTTTTCGATGACAGGCTGGCGTATTGGCTGGATGATCCTGCCTGACCAGCTGATCGAAGCAAGCCAGAAGCTGATCCAGAACCTGTTTATTTCGGCACCAACCGCAATCCAGCGTGCCTGTGTATCTGCGTTTGAGTGCTATGACGAGTTTGAAGCCCATAAGATACGCTATCAGCAGAATCGTGACCTGTTGCTGTCCGGTCTGCCGCGCCAGATGACCGACAGCGCTGCACCAAGTGATGGTGCCTTCTATCTATATGCAGATATTTCAAGCCTGACAGATGATTCTATCAGCTTTGCCAAAGCGCTATTGCAGGATGAGTCAGTTGCGACAACCCCGGGGGTGGATTTTGACCCGATTGACGGCCATAAATATCTGCGCCTGTCATTTGCCGGCTCGCCAGACCATATAGAAGAGGCGGTGCGCCGCATTAACAGATTTATAGGTCAGCAAAAAAGCGCCGTCGCCTGAGTACAGATTTTTGCTAAACACTCCCGGAACGGAAAAACGCTGCATTTGAATGCAGCGTTTTTTCATTTCTAAGGTTATCTGGCTAGCGCGACCACCAGCCTTTTTTCTTCTCGCTAGGCGCAACATCACCTACATCAACAACATTCATCTCGACAGATGCCTTTCGCTCTCTGCCTGCCTGTTCTGTCTGTTCGGCAGATGCTGAACTGGCCGTGCTGTCAGTCTCCATCGCATCATTGCCACCACGTTTTTTGGCCGCTTTCTTAGCAGCTTTTTTGGCACCAGCCTTTTTGGCTGCCGGTTTTTTACTGGCTGCTTTTTTTGCGGCAGCCTTTTTCTTTTTCGCTGTCTTTTTTGCTGGCTTGCCAGCGTCTGTAGCAGATGGTTTTTCTGATTTTGGCTTTACATAGCCGTCCTGTCCGTCCGGCTGGCTGTCATCTGATGCTGGTACAACATCATCTGTCTGTCCGGTGTCTGCCTGTTCGGAGAGCTGTTTTTTGCGTCTGGAACGTTTAGGCCGCGCCTGTTTTTCCTGCACAGTCTGGCTGTCATCCTGCTGGATTTCATTGCCATCAGACTGCTCAGGCTGCTCAGACTGTTCAGTATCCTGTGTTTCGGCATTCTGATTATCTGCTGAAAATTCCTCTGCATTGCGTTTTTTGCGTCTACGCCCGCCTCTACGTCCGCGTCTACGGCGTTTAGGCTGATCATCGTCAGAGCCATCTTCTTCTGCAGCTTCAGGATGCTGCGCACTGGCCGCAGGCTGTGAGCGCATATTCTGTGCCCCTGCCTGACCCTCAATTCTGTAATCTGGTGGTATCAGGGAAGCATCTGCCTCTATCATCACAGTGATGTTAAATTGTGCTTCCAGTGCCGCCAGACTGGCGCGTTTCTGATTCAGAATATATAGCGCAACATCTGGATGAACATAGATAGTGATATTTTCATCTGGCTTACGTGCTGCCTGTTCTTCGATGACGCGCAGAATATGCAGAGCCGCCGAATTTACCGATCTGACCCGCCCTGTGCCTGAACAATGCGGGCAGGTCTGTGAGACAGAATCAACCAGCGATATTCTAAGGCGCTGGCGTGACATCTCAAGCAGACCAAAATGGCTGATAGAGCCAACCTGTATCCTTGCCCTGTCATGACGTAGCGCATCTTTTAGCCTGCGTTCTACAGCATGCTGATGTTTATGTTCTTCCATATCAATGAAATCTATGACAATCAGCCCAGCCAGATCGCGCAATTTCAGCTGTCTGCCAACTTCATCTGCCGCTTCCAGATTGGTTTTCAATGCCATTTCTTCAACATTGCGTTCTCTGGTGGCTTTACCTGAATTGACATCAATCGCAACAAGCGCCTCTGTCTGGTTAATTACAAGATAGCCGCCAGATTTCAACGAGACCTCGGCAAGATGCATGGTTTCAAGCTGTTCTTCCACGCGGTGGCGCTGAAACAGATGTTCATTATCTGTATATTTGATTACGCGCTTCGCATGGCTTGGGATAAGCATTTTCATCTGCTCTCTGGCCATCTTGTAGCTGGCCTCGCCCTCTACCAGCACTTCTTCGACATTATTGGTATAGATATCCCTGATAGCGCGCTTTACCAGACTGCCTTCTTCATGAATCAGGCTAGGCGCTTCGGAAGAAAGTGTTTTTTCCCTGATCTCGTTCCATAATTTGGACAGATAAGAAAAGTCACGTTTAATCTCTGTCTTGGTGCGTTTTGAGCCGGCTGTTCTGACAATTACTGCCATGCCCTGAGGCACATCCAGACTGGCAACCACAGATTTCAGCCGCTTTCTGTCTGCAACATTTGTGATTTTACGAGATACGCCGCCACCCTTTGCGCTATTTGGCATCAATACACAATAGCGACCAGCCAGTGACAGATAGGTCGTCAGCGCTGCGCCCTTATTGCCACGTTCTTCCTTTACAACCTGAACCAGCAGAATCTGCTTTCGGACAATAACTTCCTGAATTTTATATTTATTATGGATACGGCGGGTGCGTTTTGCAGGCCGTTCAGCTTCATCGCCGCCCAGCTCTTCGGGGGTTCCGTCCGCATTTGTCTCTTCAGCCTCTTCACCGTCTTCAGCTTCCTGCTCGTCTTCTGCATCATCTTCGACCAGCTGTTCCCTGTCTTCAACAGGGATGCGGTAATAGTCAGGATGGATTTCAGAAAACGCAAGAAAGCCCTGTTTATTGCCGCCATATTCGACAAAGGCTGCCTGAAGGGATGGCTCGACGCGTGTCACGCGTGCCAGATATACATTTCCCTTTAGCTGTTTGAAGTTGCTGTTTTCGTAATCAAACTCTTCGATTTTGTTTCCATTAAGCAACACCACCCGTGTTTCTTCGGGTTGATGCGCATCGATCAACATTTTCCGTGTCATTATAAACTCTTTCTATAAGCGGTGCGTCCGAGCCGTGGGCGCCGCATAAATCAGATGTTCCGGCATAAAAGATGCCGCCATTCATCAAATGTGTGTGAATAGATGAGATACGCTCACTGGCTATCTGTGCACTAGGCTGGACGCTATGCTGTAAGGCGCTTTCAGCTGTGCTGGAAATAAAGGCGTGTTGCGTGTTCATCAAAATAGGCTCTGTCATTCAAAGGTCTGTAATCTGTCTAATCGTCAAATCACACGGGACCTTCTGCTTCTTTTGGCTGGTATAAATCCGATGTTAATGCCTGTCCGTTTCGTCAGATATATCTGCAATCTACGGGGCGCAACGGTATCTATATCACCCAGAAAATCTCTTGCTATTATCTTATAGCGTCAATTTGACGAAGGCGCAAAATGAATTATGCATACAAGCATGAAAGATTTTCAAAATCAGGTCTCTTTGAGGTTGAGGCTGACATAAATTCAGCTAGGTTGAGAGATGCCAATTTGACTGGTATGGTAGCGTCACATACATCCATTTAAGATGAAAGCAACAGCATGCAAATGTTACAGGCGCTATTGAAACGGTATATTTTCTGTCTGTTTGCCTATCTGGCGATGTTTGGCGTTTTTAGTGCGGTCACTGCATCATTTGCATCAGCCAACAGCGTCGATATTCAGGGCATACGCTTTGGGCAGATAGACACAAATGGCCAGCCGGCCACCCGTCTGGTGATAGAGACATCCCAGCCAGCCCGTGCCCGGCTTCTGATGCTTGAAAATCCGTATCGTCTGGTTGTGGATATTGACAGGGCGCAATGGGCTGTGCGTTCGCTTCCACCTGAAAAAACCCTGTCCGAGGGGGTGATAGCTGGCTACCGCTTTGGCTATCCAGAGGCTGGTGTTGGCAGAATTGTGCTTGAATTATCTGCACCTGCCAGACCACTTGATGCATTTCGTCTGCCCCCGCGTGATAGGGGTCACAGGCTAGTTGTCGATATTGAAGCCACCAGCGCTACCCAGTTTTTAATGGCAAAGACAGCCCTGCTGGCAGAGCCATTTTTTGTTGCAGATGACAGCATCGCAACACCTGCACAAACTGCAAAACCAGCCCCTGTATCTAGCACATCAGCAAAGCCCGCTATCACGCCGCCTGCGCCGCCGGCAAAGCCAAAACAGGCAATATCCCCGACCCGAAAGCCAGAACGCTGGATTGTTGCCATTGATGCAGGCCACGGCGGCAAAGACCCCGGGGCGATTGGGCTGAAAGGCACGCGCGAGAAACAGATAACTTTGCGTGCCGCAAAAATGCTGGCTGAAGAGCTGGGTAAAACAGGCAAGGTAACACCGGTGCTTATCCGCTCTAAAGATGTCTATTATAAATTGCGCCACCGGATAAAGCTGGCACATGATGCACAGGCTGACCTGTTTGTCTCGCTTCATGCTGATTCAGCCAAAAACAAAAAGGCGCATGGCATATCTGTATTTACCCTGTCTGACACAGCCTCTGATAAGGAAGCAGAATATCTGGCACGTAATGAGAATAAGGCCGATCTGATAGGCGGGCCTGATCTGGCGGGTGAAGACCCTGTGGCCGCCAATGAATTATTGCGT
Source organism: Alphaproteobacteria bacterium (assembly GCA_011524805.1). Classification (GTDB taxonomy): domain Bacteria; phylum Pseudomonadota; class Alphaproteobacteria; order Puniceispirillales; family Puniceispirillaceae; genus WTJO01. Next base: position 7,697 of record WTJO01000105.1, on the reverse strand, counting down.
ATGTTCCAGCGCCAGACCATGAACCAGTCTTCCCAGCTTGCCGCCACCATTCTGACGCAGATAATAGATTTTCCCGGCTCGGACAAAAGAGGGCATAGATTTGCAGGCTTTGCAGTGCTAAAATCGCCTGACATCCCCTCAGCGCTTGTCGAGATGGGGTTTTTGAGCAACCGACAAGATGAAGCTAATCTGAATGATCCTGCCTATCTTCGCAAATTAACGCGTCGTTTAAGCCGTGCAATTCATGGCTATCTGGAAAATTCTGGAAGTTAACCTGCCAATTATGCCATAACAAGGCCGTATTTCGGCTGTAGAGAAGAATTTATGTGGAAGCTGTTAACAGCCCTGTTTGTGTTGATGTGTCTTGGCCTGCTTACGGTGGCGGGGGGCATCATTTGGGTATTCTGGAACTGGGGACAGGATTTGCCAGATTACCGCCAGCTTGCCAAATATGAGCCGCCGGTTGCAACCCGTATTCATGCAGGCAATGGCGCGTTGCTTGCTGAATTTGCATCACAAAAGCGGGTATTTGTGCCCGTAAAATCAATGCCGCCCCAGCTTGTGAATGCATTTTTATCAGCAGAAGATAAGGCATTTTACCAGCATATCGGGGTTGACCCTCTGGCGCTGGCTCGCGCTACTGTAACCAATATTGTGAATTATGGTTCAGGCAGGCGCCCTGTCGGTGCCTCTACCATCACACAGCAGGTAGCAAAGAATTTTCTGCTGACAAACGAGCTGTCTCTGGACAGAAAAATCAAGGAAGCTATTCTGGCTATCCGGATGGAGCGCGCCTTTTCAAAAGACCAGATTATGGCGCTATATCTGAACGAGATTTATCTGGGCGCGGCCAGCTATGGGGTTGCGGCGGCGGCGCTGAATTATTTTGACAAGGCGCTTGACGAGCTGGAACTGCACGAAATGGCCTATATCGCGGCCTTGCCGAAAGCCCCGTCAAATTATCATCCGGTAAAAAATACCAGAGCGGCACTAGGACGCCGTAACTGGGTATTAACCCAGATGCATCGCAACGGATTTATCGAGGAAGCAGACGCAAAGGCAGCACAGCTTCTGCCGCTGGGTGTGCGCCCAAGAACAGGGTTTGACAGTGCCAGCGCCCCCTATTTCACAGAAGAGGTGCGCCGGATTATCAAATCGGAATATGGCGACAAGGTGCTGTATGAGGGCGGATTATCAGTGCGTACAACAATTGATCCTCACACCCAGAATCTGGCTGAGCGCGCAATGCGTGAAGGGCTGGAAGCACTTGACAGGCGTCAGGGCTGGCGCGGCGCGCTGGCACAGCGTGATGACAGTCTGGATATTGACCAGCAGCTAGATGTGCTGACCGCGTCCCTGCCTAATCTTAGATATGCTGCGCTGGTTACATCTGTTTCTGCCAGTGATGCCAGTATTTATGTAAATGGCAGCACAGGGCGGATTCCGTTTGCACTGGCCAGATGGGCATATCCGCCGCGCCGTGAAGATGGTGTAAGACCACCAAAAATAACAGCCCTTACCGAAGCTCTTTCGGTTGGCGATATCGTGATTGTCCAGCCGCCTTCAGAAGCGCCTGATCTGGCAAGTGAAGAATTTACACCTGAGGAAAATGACTATGCGCTCGGCCAGCGTCCGGCTGTTGAGGGGGCTATTGTGGTGCTTGATCCGCATACAGGCAGATTACTTGCGATGAGCGGCGGCTATGATTATCGCGTGTCAGAATTTAACCGTGCTATTCAGGCGCAACGCCAGCCCGGTTCTGCTTTCAAGCCATTTGTCTATCTGGCCGCGCTTGATAAGGGATATGCCCCGACCACCCGAATTTTGGATGCGCCTCTTGTGGTTGATCAGGGGCAGGGTAAGCCAAAATGGAAGCCTGCCAACTACACCAGACGATTTTATGGTCCCTCTATCATGCGGGTAGGGATTGAGAAATCAAGAAATCTCATGACCGCAAGGCTGGCGATGGATATTGGCATGCCGGTAATAAGAGAATATGCCGAAAAATTTGGCATTAATGAGGATTTGCCAGAATATTTGTCCATGTCCTTGGGTGCTGGCGAAACAACTCTGCTTGCCCTGACAGCTGCCTATGGCCAGCTTGTAAATGGCGGCAAAAAGATCTCGCCCAGCCTGATTGACAGGATTCAGGACAGATATGGCCAGACCATTCTGAAGCATGATAAGCGCGCCTGTGAGGCGTGTGATGCGCCGGAAGGCTGGTCAGGCCAGCCTGTGCCAGAGCTTGTTGATAATCGCCAGCAGCTTACTGATAAAGCCTCTGCCTTCCAGATGGTATCTATGCTTGAGGGCGTTATTACGCGCGGTACAGGCAGGCAGATAAAAGAGCTTGGGCTGGTACTGGCAGGCAAGACAGGTACCACAAATGACAATACAAATGCATGGTTTATCGGCTTTTCGCCTGATCTGGTCACTGGTGTATATGTTGGTTATGATGTGCCACGCCCTCTTGGCAAGCGTGAGACAGGTTCAACTGTAGCGGTGCCTATTTTTAAGCAATTTATGCGTGATGCAATGGCTGGCAAGCCGACAATTCCGTTCCGCCGGCCGGCCGGCATTTCTCTTATTCCGGTGCATGCCGAAACAGGCGAGCGGGTATTGCCAGATGATAAGATGGCTGTGCTGGAGGTGTTCAAGCCGGGTCAGAGGCCGCAGACAAATATTCTGATTGATACGCCTGACAGGGCAAACCAGCAACAAGTTGACGCTCCGGCCTTGTATTGATAAGCCTGTTCTGCCAGAAAAATAATATAACCACATAAGACATAATCCTGATGCAAGCAGATATTCAAGCAGATATTGATAGTATAAATTCGGCCATCACCCTGTTAAAACAGCATGTTGAATTTGATAGCGCTTATCAGCGTCTGTCAGATTTTGAATCCCAGATTACATCAGACGGTTTCTGGGATAATCAGGCACATGCCCAGAAGGTAATGCAGGACAAAACCCATCTTGAAAACCAGCTAGCCATTATCAAAGCGCTGGAAGAGGGGGTGCGTGACCAGGCAGATATGATAGCCCTTGCCGAAGAAGAACAGGATAGCGAACTGGCTGAAGATGCAAAATCAGCCCTGTCGGAATTGCGCAAGCTGGCAGAAAAAAAGCAGCTTGAATCTCTGCTCTCTGGTGAGGCAGATGGCAATAACTGTTTTATCGAGATTCACCCCGGCGCAGGTGGTACCGAAGCTCAGGACTGGGCAGCGATGCTGTTGCGGATGTATTCCAGATGGGCAGAGGCGCGCGGCTTCAAGCTGGAAACCATAGAAGAAAGTGACGGAGATGAAGCAGGTATCAAATCTGCCACCTTGCGCGTTTCCGGCGTAAATGCCTATGGCTGGCTAAAGACGGAATCAGGCGTACACAGGCTGGTGCGTATCTCGCCCTATGACAGTTCGGCCAGACGCCATACCAGCTTTGCCTCTATCTGGATTTATCCTGAAGTTGACGACAATATCAATATTGAGCTGGAAGAAAAAGATTTGCGGATTGACACCTACCGCGCCTCAGGGGCAGGCGGCCAGCATGTCAACACCACAGATTCTGCCATCCGCATCACTCATATTCCGACCAATATTGTGGTGCAGTGCCAGTCAGACAGAAGCCAGCATAGAAACAGGGCAACAGCTATGAATATGCTGAAAGCACGCCTATATGAGATGGAATTGCAGCGCCGCGAGCAGAATGCGATGGCAGATAATGCAACAAAGTCCGAAATAGGCTGGGGCAGCCAGATTCGGTCTTATGTGCTGCATCCATACCAAATGGTAAAGGATTTGCGTACCAATGTTGAAACAGGCAATACCGGCGCGGTGCTGGATGGGGCGCTAGACGAATTTATAGAAGCCAGTCTGGCCGCACGCGTAGGCTCAACACGTTAGGTTTGTCTGAAATACTGTCAGACCAGCATTTCGCCCTTTGCCTGTGCGGCGGCAAGCGGACCATAAAAGGCAGCAGAGAAGCGGGCGGCATTTCTGGCATCAATATTAAAGGGCGGTTTCAGCGCACCATTAAAATAGCGTGTTACAAGCATCTGCCATGTGCTGATCGGATCACGCCGCTCGCATCCGCAGACATAATCAAACCATTTCTTGCCAACAGCAACATGTCGGACTTCATCTGTCATGATAATGTGGAAAATCTGGGCTGAGGGGCTGTCTTCAGCCTGCTCCATCTTGGTGATAAGCTGGGGCGTTATATCCAGACCCCGCGCTTCAAGCACAAGCGGTGCTATGGCCAGACGTGCCAGCAAATCATCTTTTGTCTTCAGCGCCGCTTCCCATAATCCGTCATGCGCATCAAGCGCGCCATAATAGCTATCCAGTGCTTTCAGCCTGTCTGACAGAAGCATAAAATGCCTGCCTTCATCAGCTGCCACTGACAGCCAGTCATGCACAAAATCAAACGGCATATTCTGGTCGGCATAGCGTATCGCCATATCCAGCGCCAGATCAATCGCATTCAGCTCGATATGGGCAATCGCATGCAGAAGCGCAATTCTGCCTTTGGGGTGTTTTGATATGCGCCGGCGTGGCACCAGCCGTGGCGGTTTTAATTCTGGCCTGTCCGGCCGTCCCGGCCGGTCTGCCAGCCTAACCGGCCGGATAGTACCACAAAACGTGCCATAGTCAGGCAGGCTGGCAAATAGCTGTTGGGCTTTTTGTGCTTTATCTTCAGGCACTGCTGTATCAAAGGCCTGCCTGATTGCCGCACCAAGCCCCTCTGCCAGCCTATTTGTCGGCATCTCGGCCTGCATCATCACCAGCTAGCCACCTGCCCGCACATGGTCAAGTACATCTTCTGCATGCCCGGGGATTTTAACCTTTGGCCAGATATGGGTCAGGGTGCCGTTGGCGCCAATCAGAAAGGTAGCACGCTGAATGCCCATATATTTGCGTCCATACATGGATTTTTCCTGCCAGACACCAAATGTCTCGCAAATATCTGTTTCATGATCTGCACCTAGCAGACAGTCTAGCTGATGCTTTTCTCTGAATTTAGCCTGTTTCTGGGGCGTATCTTTTGAGATGCCGATAACAACGGCATTGGCCGCTTCAAATTCTGCGGACAGACCCGAAAAGGCTATTGCTTCTTTTGTGCATCCAGATGTATCTGCTTTCGGGAAAAAGAATATCACAATATTCTTTCCGCTATGTTCTGCAAGGCTAAACTCGCCTGTATCTGTCGGAATGGTAAAGGCCGGCGCCATGTCACCAATATTCAGCATAATGAACCTCGTTTATCTGTTGTGTTTTGTTACGATTATAACTGTTACCTGACTTCTTAATTATAGGCTCAGCGTTACATGACAAGCGCTATAAATCAAAAAAATATCACATCTGCTACGCTATCGAAAAAAAGTGCCTGTCTGAGACGTTAATTAAAAATTGCCGTAGTGACATTTCAAGGCCAGCCTATTCAGATTATCTGGCAGAAATCGACTGCACCACTACGAAAATAGTGTATACATTAAACTATTAGCATCAAGAGCATTGCAGGGACAGGCCATGAGGCGGAAACCAGACCAGAACTACCTTACCCAGTGGGTGCGCCGCCTGATGGTGGTGTTTGGTGTGGTGGGCATGCTGGCGGTTGGGATTGGCGTCTATCTGAATTATTATATCCAGTCTCAGGGCGGGCTTGCCAGATTTATATCTTACCAGCTTTCCCAGAATGATCAGGATATTGTCATCATTGCAGAACAGGCTGATTTCCAGATAGATGGCACAGCACAGCAGCTTGAGCTGTCCATTATGGATGTATCTATCAGCCAGCATGACCAGCATATAGATATGCCACAGGCCAAATTTACATTTGGCTGGTCATCTTTGCTGTCGCTTGCCCCGAAAGAGATTGAGCTTCAGACAGGTGAGATTGTGCTGTTCAAGGATGAGGATAGTCTGCGTGCTGATCAGTCGTCGGACTGGCTGGCATCAACCATCACCTCATATTATAGAAATATTTCGGATAACCGTAATTCGATGCTGGCATTATGGCTGTCCAATGTTCGCAGAATTACGGTTTCCGGTGCCGATATAACGCTATTCGAAGATCAGCAAAAAACGCGGCTACTGACCTATTTCAGCGATGTAGATATTGTTGTTACCCCGTCCAAGGACGGCAAGCCAGATCAGATTCATTTCCGTGTTAGTGGCACCCAGCGTGATAGCGGCGGCGCAGAGCAGGGGCGTGCCTCTCTGTCTGTTACACATAATCTGCTCTCCTCGCTAAGTGAATTTTCGCTCACATTATGGGAATTTGATGTCACCACGGCTAGCCAGCTTGTTACCATCCCCGACAGCCTGTCAATAACACCCACAACACAGCTTAGCGGGAAAGTTGACGGGATTATCGATTCAGGTGCTATCTTTTCTCTGGATATAAATGCCTTTGTTACGGGCGGGTTTTCAACTGGTCTGGGTATGCAGGATATTGCCGCCGAAAAGATAGAACTAACAGCCCAATATAGCGCAAAGGACAGGCTGGTTCTGGTAAATAATGCCACAGTGACACTACCCGAAAATCAGCAAATCACCCTGTCAGGGCAATTTTTTGCGATTGGTTTGCCAACCATATCATTCAAGGGCAGTGTGCTGGCACAGGATATATCGCTTGCCCTGATGCGGGCACAGTTTGAACCTCATATCTCCATGCCTGAGCCTACCCGCCAGCTATTATCTTATCTTCAGGGCGGAAGGTTTCAGACAATCACCATGGAATTTGCCGGCAATTATCAGACTCAGTCGAAAATGCTGAGCCTGTCCAAAGTATCCATGACAAGTGATTTTGAGAATGTCAGGCTTGGCTATCGTGGCAGGCAATATCAGCAGCTGCTTGGCACGCTGGCAGGAAAGATAGAGCTGGATATGACTACCCCTGACCAGTTTGATAAAGTGCTGATAAGCACCGCATTATCTGACGGGGTGGTGCGTCTGGACGGGCTGGATGCGCCTGTACGTATTGACGGCGCAGATATGGTGGTGCGGGTGTTGCCAGACCGGATATCTGTGCAGAAATTCAGGCTGGTTACCGAAAATGAAGACGAGCTATTTGCACAGGCTGAACGCCGACAGCTAGATGGCGAATTTGTAACAGATATTTCTGTGCAGTCAGACAGGCTGGATGCCACCCTCCTTCAAAGCCTGTGGCCGGAGGCGCTGGCGCAAAAAACACGTAGATTTGTAACTGAACGATTTACAGGCGGCACGCTGGCAGACATTAATCTGGATTTCAGACTGGCCGAACAGGACAGGGTTGTGGTCACGGATATGGCGGGCAGTTTTGCCTATAATGCGGGCGACTATACATGGCTGTCCGGCCTTTCCGATATCAGAATTGAAAATAGCATTGTCAGCTTTGCTGATAATAAGATGCAGATTTCTGCCAGTGCAGGCAAGTTTGGTTCTGTCTCGCTCAAAAATTCTGAGATTATGTTTTTCCCTGTCTTGCATGCCAAGGGCCAGCCGCGCAACCTGACCTTCAAAATCAGAGGCGAGGGAGGCTCTGAGCAGTTACTTGAGATATTGGCACATGAGCGGATCAACAGGCTCGAAGCCTTCGGGCTGGCTGGTCGCAATGCCAAAGCTGTATCAGGCTCCAATTTTTCGGCAGTCGTGCGTTTCGGGCCAGTCACACCATAGTTTTTGGCCACTTTGGAATTTTCTTCCAACTTAGCG
>WTJO01000007.1 GCA_011524805.1 Alphaproteobacteria bacterium | reverse complement strand
ATATCGGGCAGGGGGATATGGATGTTGCTTTGGCGCGTCAGACCATCGGGCCAGGTAAGATAGTTGGCATATCTGATGAGACTGTTACGGCAGCAAGACAAGTGTCAGACGGGCTGGTAGATTATGTTGGTATCAGCCCTGTCTATGCCACGCCAACCAAACAGGATCACAAGCCGCCTATTGGCTTTGACGGTCTGGCCGAAATTTGTGCTGCATCGCCTGTATATTCGGTTGCGGTAGGGGGGCTGAAACTTGCTGATTGTCATGATGTGCTAGCAACAGGTGTACATGGTATGGCGGTTGTCTCTGCCATTTGTGGTCAGGATGACCCTTATGCTGCCAGCCTTGCGCTTGCACAGTCACTTGCTAGCTATGAGAGGCAGAGATGATTTATAACGCATTATCTATCGCAGGGTCTGATCCGTCAGGCGGGGCTGGTATTCAGGCTGACCTGAAAGTATTTTCTGCGCATAATGTCTATGGTATGGCAGCGATTACAGCCCTTACCGCACAGAACACTACAGGCGTATCTGCTATCCACACTCCCTCTGCTGATTTTGTGGCAGAACAAATCAGGATGGTATTTGCCGATATACGCGTAGATGCGGTAAAAATTGGCATGATCGCCAATGCCGAAATTGCGGAGGCTGTTGCTAGCACCCTGAACGAGGTTAAGGCTACAAATATTGTGCTTGACCCTGTGATGATCGCCAAAGGAGGCGCGCCATTACTAGCCGAAGAAGCGATGGGATGCATGCGTGATATGCTGGTGCCAATTGCAGATATTCTTACTCCCAACCTGCCAGAAGCAGCCGCATTGCTGGGCGAGGCAGAAGCCGAAAACCGCGAGGATATGCGCAGGCAGGCAAAGGCATTGCAGGGGCTGGGCGCGCGTAATATTTATCTCAAGGGCGGGCATTTTACATCTGATGAAAGCCCTGATTTGATGCTCACGCCCCAGGCTGAACACTGGCTTGAAAGCAGGCGCATTGACACCAAAAACACGCATGGCACAGGCTGTAGCCTGTCTGCATCTATTGCGGCCAACAGGGCGGCTGGTGCTTCTGAAATTGATGCCGCACAGGCTGCCAAAAGCTATATAACAAATGCCATTGCCGGTGCCGACCGCTTGCAGGTTGGGCATGGACACGGGCCTGTATATCACTTTTTATAACCATTTTATCCGGTGGCATAACAGGCCATCAGGTGCCAGACTATTTTATACCGAAATGGAGAGTTTATGATGATGAGACGCTTTTTTCTGACGATGTTCAGCCTGTTCTGTCTGATTGGCGGACAGGCATTTGCCAATGACAAAATGACAGTATTGCTGGACTGGTTTGTAAATCCTGATCATGGCCCGTTAATCATTGCACAGGAAAATGGCTATTTTGCCGATGTCGGGCTGGAGGTTGATATTGTTGCGCCAGCCGACCCGTCTGGACCGCCAAAGCTGGTGGCGGCAGGACAGGCAGATATTGCAATTAGCTATCAGCCACAGCTGCATCTGCAGATTGCAGAAGGTCTGCCACTGGTGCGGGTTGGCACACTGGTCGCCACGCCGCTAAACTGTCTGCTTGCACTTGAAGATGGCCCTGTCAAGACACTGGCTGATCTGAAAGGCAGAAAGGTTGGTTATTCGGTTGCCGGTGTTGAAGAGGCGTTGCTGACTGGCATGCTGGCACGCTATGATGTGAAATTTTCGGATATTGAGCTGATTAATGTGAATTTTTCCCTGTCGCCTGCGCTTATGTCAGGACAGGTTGATGCTGTGATTGGCGCCTTTCGTAATTTTGAGTTGAACCAGATGGATATTGAAGGGGTAGCGGGGCGCTGTTTTTATCTTGAAGAAGAAGGCATTCCCTCTTATGACGAGTTGATTTATGTAGCAAATCCGGACAGAATGGATGCAGATAAAATCCGCCGCTTTATCGGGGCAACCGAACTTGCCACCCAGTTTATTATCAATAATCCGCAAAAAAGCTGGGAGATATTTTCAGGCACCGCCAAAGAATTGCAGAATGAGCTGAATAAGCGGGCATGGGCAGATACTTTGCCGCGCTTTGCTTTGCGTCCGGCTGCCTTTGATGCAGGGCGCTATGACCGCTTCCAGAATTTCCTGATTGACTCTGGTCTGCTATCACAGGCAATGCCCATAGATAAGATTGCGATAGATGTAACAAGATAGGGGCTGATAGCACAGAACATGTCTTCCTCGCCCGAAATTCTGGTCTCTGGTATCGCCCATCTTGGCGGCAGGCTGTTATTTGATAGCCTGACATTACAGCTAAGACCGGGCGAGTGGACAGCCCTGCTAGGCCCGTCAGGTTCTGGCAAGTCAACCCTGTTGCGGCTGATTGCCGGTCTGCCTGTTGCGGCTGAATTTGAGGGACATATCGAGGCAGATGACAAGCAAGGCCTGAGCGGTCGTATCGGCTATATGGCACAGCAGGATTTGTTGCTGGAATGGGCAACTATTCGTGACAATATTGCGCTTGGTAGCAGGTTGCGTGGTCAGGCGTGCCCGCCAGACAGGCTGGCCGATATCATCGGTGCGGTCGGGCTTGATGACAAGGCTGAAAAGCGTCCATGCGAGCTATCAGGCGGCCAGCGTCAGCGTGTTGCACTGGCGCGCACCCTGCTAGAAGACAGGCCTGTTATCCTGCTGGATGAGCCATTTTCTGCACTTGATGCACGCACCAGAGCAGATATGCAGGATCTTGCCGCCAGCCACCTTGTTGGCCGGACGGTACTGCTGGTTACCCATGATCCGGGCGAGGCGGTGCGGCTATGCAGTCATATTTATTTGCTTCAGGATAATAGGCTGGTAGAGGCACCAGCTCTATCCGGGCCATTTCCAAAGCCTGTAGATGATGGCGATGCGCTGGCTTTGCAGGCAAAATTGCTGATGCAGATCAGGTCGGGCACATGAATAGCGCGGTCAAAAGCGGCATTGCGGCGATGGCAGGGCTGATTGTGATATGGCAACTGGTTGTCACCCTGACAGGTGTGCCACGCTTTATTTTGCCATCTCCCTATCTGGTGGGGGTATCGTTTATCGAGAATTTTGAGCTGATAGCCGAACATACGCTGGTCACCTTGAGCGAAATTATGTTCGGGCTGGCAATAGGGATTACACTTGGCATCATTACCGCCCTGCAGTTTGAAATCTCGCCTGCGGCCAAATTTTTTCTGAAACCTGTGCTGATTTTCAGTCAGGCTATCCCTGTCTTTGCGCTGGCACCTGTGCTGACCCTGTGGCTTGGCTATGGGATGATTTCCAAAGTCACAATGGCGGTGCTGATTATTTATTTCCCTGTCACTTCTGCACTTCATGACGGGTTGACACGCACCCCTTCTGGCCTGTGTGATCTGGCACATGTAATGAATGCAAAACCCTTGCGGATGTTATTTCTGATAAAGCTGCCAGCTGCCATGCCAAATCTGCTTTCGGGCATCAGGCTGGCGGCGGTCTATGCACCGATAGGGGCCGTAATTGGCGAATGGGTAGGCTCATCACAGGGGCTTGGCTATCTGATGCTGCTGGCAAATGGACGCGTGAAAACAGATTTGATGTTCGCCGCCCTGTTTACGCTGGGATTCCTGTCAATGAGCCTGTATGGGCTTATCACCCTCTGGATAAAACTCGCCTTCAGACGATTTGAAGCGCAGTAGGCAGACACCTCACCCGCGCTGGTTAAAGCGGCGGCCGACAAGGGCGGCGGCGATATTGACCTTCTGAATATCGATGGTGCCGCCGGCAATCCCCCATGCAATTCCGTCACGCAATTTCTGTTCAATGGGATAGTCAGTCGCGTATCCATAGCCGCCCATTAACTGTAATGCCTGTTCTGTCACTGTGCGCACCATCTCGTTCGCATAGCATTTTGCGATAGAGCTATCTGCGATAGACGGCAGACCGGCCGCCGCGCCTGTTACTGCCCGATATAATAGCAGTCTACTTGCTTCTAGCTGCATTGCCATTTCGGCAAGTTTCAGCTGGACTGCCTGAAAGTCGACAACAGGCTTTCCAAACTGTTTGCGTGTCTGGGTATAGTCAAGCACATAGTCAAAGGCAGACTGGGCAATGGCAAGGCTCATGGTGGTATTGCCGCATCTTTCCAGATCAAAGGCTTCCATTAACTGCCTGAACCCGCCTGCATCTACCACCATATTATCTTTGGGGATGATGCAATTATCAAAATACATATCTGCGCTTGCCACCCCGCGAAGCCCCATATGCACTTCATTTTTGCCAAAGCTCAGCCCCTCTGCATCCTTTTCAACCAGTACCGCGCCTATGCCTTTGGCGCCGGGGGCATCTGACATGCGGGTATAAACAAGATAGGCATCAGCATGCCCGCCACCTGAACACCAGCGCTTCTGCCCATTGATTATATAGCTGTCACCCTGCATTCTGGCAGTTGTGGTAAGGTCTGTTAGCGCGGTGCCTGCCTCAGGCTCTGACATGGAGATTGCGATCATCATCTCGCCGCTACATACTTTTGGTACAATTCGCTGTTTCAATATTTCGGGCGCAAAATGCGCAATCGCAAGCACAGGGCCGAAACAGCTTTCAAACACGGGAAAGGCAACAGCAGGCGAGATTTTCGCAATTTCTTCAAGCACCAGCACAGCCTCAAAATGTCCAAGCCCTACGCCGCCAAGTGCTACTGGCAGATTAACGCCAAGCAGTCCCATTTCTGCAAATCGCTTCAGCACATCATGGCCAACAGGGGTAGCGGTCTGTTCAACCTGTCTGGCAATATCAACCAGCTCTGTCTGTGCAAATTTTCTG
>WTJO01000175.1 GCA_011524805.1 Alphaproteobacteria bacterium | reverse complement strand
AGTGTGAAACACAGGTTATTTGTACCGTGCTGTCACATGATATGGAAAATAATCCTGATATTGTTGCGCTTGTGGGAGCGTCTGCTGCGCTGACCATCTCGGGCGTGCCATTTTTCGGGCCTATTGGGGCGGCGCGTATTGCCTATATTGATGGCGGCTATGTGCTGAACCCGACATTGGCAGAAATGGAAAATTCAGCCCTTGATCTGGTGGTTGCCGGCACAAAAGAAGGCGTGCTGATGGTTGAATCAGAAGCAAGCGAGCTGTCTGAAGAAGTGATGCTTGGCGCGGTGAAATTCGGCCATGAGCAGATGCAGACAGCCATTGAAGCGATTATCGACTTGGCTGAAACGGCTGCAAAAGAGCCACGTGATATTCCTGAAGAAGCTGAAGAAGCGGCCAGCCTGCGCAAAACCCTGTCCAAGCTGAACAAAAAAATGAGTGGCGCCTACGAAATCGCTGACAAGACAGAACGTCAGTCGGCTGTTGGCGCTGTCAAGGACGAAGCTGCTGAACTTGCCGGCGAAGAGGCTGATTCAGTGCTGGTTGGCAGTGTGATGAAAGAAATGGAAGCAGATATTGTCCGCTCATCCATTCTGAAAACAGGTCAGCGGATAGATGGCAGAGATACCAAAACTGTCCGTCCGATTGTCTCTGAAGTCGGATTTCTGCCACGCACCCATGGCTCTGCGTTATTTACCAGAGGCGAGACACAGGCGCTTGTAGTGGCAACGCTTGGCACAGGTCAGGATGAGCAGATTATTGATGCGCTTGCCGGTGAATATCGTTCACGTTTCATGCTGCATTATAATTTCCCGCCTTTTTCTGTTGGCGAGGCAGGACGTGTTGGCTCACCCGGGCGACGTGAGGTTGGCCATGGCAAGCTGGCATGGCGTGCCATTAACCCGCTATTGCCGTCAAAAGATGAATTTCCCTATACGATCCGGATTGTCTCCGACATTACCGAATCAAATGGCTCATCTTCCATGGCGACTGTCTGTGGTACCTCTCTTGCAATGATGGATGCAGGTGTGCCTCTGGCGCGTCCGGTAGCCGGTATTGCGATGGGGCTTATCAAGGAAGGTGACGAATTTGCCGTATTGTCTGATATTCTGGGTGATGAAGATCATCTTGGCGATATGGATTTCAAGGTTGCAGGTACAGAAGCAGGCATCACCTCTTTGCAGATGGATATTAAAATCACCTCTATCACCCATGAAATTATGGATATTGCGCTGGCACAGGCACGTGATGGCAGATTGCATATTCTGGGCGAGATGGCAAAAGCACTAACCTCCGCACGTGATGTGCTGGCAGAAACAGCGCCGAAAATCACCACCATCAAGATACCTGTCGACAAGATCAGGGAAGTTATTGGCCCGGGTGGTAAGATGATCAGAGAGATTGTCGAGCAGACAGGTGCCAAAATTGATATTGAAGATGATGGCAGCGTGTCTGTTGCAGCGGTAACGCAAAGCTCGTCTGATGCAGCGCTTGCCCGTATTCGCGATATTATTGCCGAGCCTGAGCTAGGGGTAATTTACACAGGTAAAGTTGTCAAAACAGTTGATTTCGGTGCCTTTGTGAACTTCCTTGGCGCTCGTGACGGGCTTGTGCATATCTCCGAGATGAAGAATGAGCGTGTGGCGAAAACCACAGATGTCTGTTCAGAAGGTGATATGGTCAAGGTCAAGGTGATCGGATTTGACGGCAATAAGGTGAAGCTGTCAATGAAACGTGTAGATCAGGATACAGGCGAGGATCTGGAAACAGACCAATAGGCCATAGATGCAAAACGCATCAGACAATCTGAAAAACAGAGCTGGCGGCATGTTCGCCAGCTTTTTTTGCTGACTATTCTGCTTCTGGCAGTTCGTGCGGCACCCCGACATGATGATAGCCGCCATCGACATAATGCAGCTCGCCCGTAACCCCGCTAGCCAGATCAGATAGCAGATAGGCAGCAGCTTTGCCTACCTCATGAATATCGGGATTGCGTCCAAGCGGCGCCTGCTGTTCAGAATGTCTGAAAATATGTCTTGCCCCTGAAATGGCGGCACCGGCAAGAGTGCGCATTGGTCCTGCTGACAGGGTGTTTACCCTGATATTATCTCTGCCAAGATCAACGGCCAGATAGCGTGTTGAGGCCTCAAGTGCTGCCTTGGCAACGCCCATAACATTATAATTTGGTGTGGTTCTGACCCCGCCTAGATATGAGAGTGTCAAAAGTGAGCCGCCTTGGGTCATAAGCGGGCGGGCGGCCTGCGCAACTTCGGTAAAGGAAAAGGCCGAAATAAGCAATGTCTGGCGAAAATTCTCACGGCTTGTGTCAAGATAGGCTCCTTTCAGCTCTGATTTGTCTGAAAAGCCGATAGCATGCACAACAAAGTCCAGCCTGTCCCAGATATTTGCAACCTGCGCAAATGCCGAGGTGATGCTTTCATGAGAGGCCACATCACATTCGATAAGATGAGATGAGCCAACCGAGGCGGCAAGCGGCTCAAGGCGTTTGCGGAACCCCTCAATCTGATAGGTAAAGGCCAGTTCGGCGCCATGATTGGCAGCTGCCTGTGCAATGCCCCATGCAGCTGATTTTTCATTGGCTACACCCATAATCAGCCCGTTTTTACCGCTTAGAATGCCCATATGCTCCTATCCTGAACTGTTAGATAATGCGATATGCGTTAATCAGCTCGTGCCAGTGCCAGCGTCGCATTTGTGCCGCCAAATCCGAATGAATTTGATAGCGCCAGATTAATGGTTGTATTATCCATTCTGGTTTGCGGTATCGGAATCTCGCCTATCGCCGGGTCTGGCTCTTCGATATTGGCAGAGGCGGCAATGAAATTATGCTGCATCATCAGCAAGGTATAGATTGCTTCCTGAACCCCTGTTGCACCAAGAGAATGGCCAGTAAGCGATTTAGTTGACGTGACCACCGGCAAATAGCCTTTCGGGGTGAATACGTCACGCACTGCATCCAGTTCCTTTACATCTCCCACAGGTGTAGAAGTGCCATGCGCATTAATATAGTCAACAGGCATGTCCAGCGGGCCGTCAAATCCGTCAAGTGCCAGATTCATGCACCGCACCGCACCTTCACCAGAAGGCGCTACCATGTCATAGCCATCAGAATTGGCGCCATAGCCAACAATTTCTGCATAGATTTTTGCGCCCCGTGCCTTTGCCCGTTCATAATCTTCAAGCACGACCATGCCGCCGCCGCCTGCTATCACAAAACCATCTCTATTTGCATCATAGGCACGAGAGGCTTTTTCAGGCGTATCATTATATTGAGATGACATCGCCCCCATCGCATCAAACAGCACAGATAGAGTCCAGTGTAATTCTTCTCCGCCGCCGGCAAATACCACATCCTGCATACCATAGCGGATTGCATCAACACCTGCCGTAATACAGTGCGCCGAGGTAGAACAGGCAGAAGATAGCGAATAATTCACACCCTTAATTTTGAAAAAGGTCGCAATACAGGCAGATACGGTAGATGACATACAGCGCGGCACCATATAGGGGCCAACCCGTTTCGGGCCTTTTTCACGTGTGGTATCAAAGGCAGTCAGCATATTGGCTGTTGAGGGGCCACCTGAGCCTGCAATAAGGCCGGTGCGAGGATGTGAAATTTCGGCCTCTGTCAGACCTGAATCTGCGACCGCCTGCTGCATTGCCACAACAGCATAGGCGGCACCTTCACCCATAAAGCGCATCTGTTTGCGATCGATTAGTTCGGCCAGATCAATATCTACAGACCCTTTAATCTGTGAGCGAAAGCCAAGTTCTGCAAAATCAGGTGCGGCAACAATGCCGGATCGGCCATCATAAAGTGACTGGCGTACTTCATCTGCGTTATTTCCAATAGATGATACAATCCCTATTCCTGTTATAACCACACGTCTCATCTAATTGTCTCCTTCAGCGCCAAACAGCCCGACTCTGATGTCGGCAGCTTCAAACACAGTTTCGCCATCACATAATACACGACCATCGGCGATACCCATCACCAGCCTGCGCATCAATACCCGCTTAATATCAATCTGGAAGGTAACCAGCTTGGCCGTTGGCAGAATCTGGCCGGTAAATTTTACCTCGCCAACAGACAAGGCGCGCCCGCGGCCTAGCCCGCCGCGCCAGCCAAGTGAAAATCCGACAAGCTGCCATAACCCGTCCATGCCAAGACAGCCCGGCATGACAGGATCACCTTCAAAATGGCACGGAAAAAACCATAAATCAGGATGAATATCCAGCTCTGCCTCGATATAGCCTTTATCATATGCGCCGCCATCTTCTGTGATAGAGGTAATACGATCTGTCATCAGCATTGGTGGTAGCGGCAGTTGGGGATTACCAGGCCCAAACAGCTCGCCCTTGGCACAGCTGATAAGCTCGTCATATGTAAATGAGTTCTGATCTGTAAGTGACATATATTTTTCCTGACTTAACCTATTCAGTTACGGGGGTTTCTGAGCCTTATTTCTGTCTGTTTCCAGACTGAACCATTTACAGCCCTAGCGCAATTTTTCATTCTCTAGAAGACCGAAAAATTCGGCAGGTAATGCCCATCCTGCACCATTTTCATGATATAGCCTACACCAGCCCTGCTCACAAAATTGAAGCTCCATAACAACATTTTTTTCTACAATAGCAGAAACTGCGGCTTCGGCATCAGCAGTTTTTCGTAATCTGGCGACAGGCGCGGTAATAACCGCATAGCGTTTTGACGAGATTAGCTGGGAATGCACCCATCCTGTAACGCCTTCATGGTCAATAATTTTCCGCCATACATCAAATTCGGACACAACTTTGACAGGCAGATTTTTGCGCAGATAGACCCATTCCACCGGATAATCATGTCCGGGCCCCACACGCATATTCACTTTATTCGACTTCAGGGCAGCGAAACGCGGCACATCAAGACCTGATCCGTTGATGACTGTTTTTTTGTCTATCGCTTGCGAGCTGGTATTGGCAAGGCCGGCTGCGGGCGCACCGGCAAGCATGGCAAGACAGATAATCATATAGGAGATTGTTTTTGCGTGCATTATGACCAAATTCTTCATCTGTTCCGGTGTTTTTCGTCTATCATAATATTGTGCTTCAAACCATATCGCTTTTTGACAAAAAAAGGTATAGTCAAAATCAGGTTGATTATCTGTAACAGCGAACCTAATTTTTAGATGCGTCCTGTCTGTCAGCAGACAAAACGGCGCTGCCACCATCACCAACAGGGCAGGATTGCCATGAAGCCTAAAATTATTCTCAGCCGCAAATTGCCAGATTCTTCTGAAACCCGCATGAGAGAACTGTTTGATGCCGAACTTAATGATGATGACACACCCTTTAACAGAGACCAGCTAACCGATGCGATGCGGCGCGCCGACGTGCTGGTGCCAACCGTAACAGACAGGATTGACGCAGACCTTATCGAGCTGGCAGGCCCGCAATTAAAGTTAATCGCCTCTTTCGGGGCAGGGGTTGATCATATTGACCTTGTGGCCGCCAAGAAAAAGGGCATTACCGTCACAAATACCCCCGGCGTATTGTCAGAAGATACAGCAGATGTGACCATGGCGCTGATTCTATCTGTGCCGCGCCGGCTGGCAGAAGGGGACAGGCTGGCAAAATCAGGTAAATGGTCTGGCTGGTCACCTACCGGCATGCTAGGTCACCGGATAAATGGCAAGCGGCTTGGTATTGTCGGAATGGGACAGATAGGTCAGGCAGTTGCCCGCCGTGCCCGCGGATTTGGTATGTCTATTCACTATCATAACCGTAATCCTGTGCTTGAGGCTGTGGAAACAGAACTGGAAGCAACCTACTGGGATGATTTATCCCAAATGCTCAGGCGGATGGATATTGTGTCTGTAAACTGTCCATATACTCATGCGACCAAAGGGCTACTATCACGTGAAATGCTGGCTTTGCTGCCTGCACATGCCTATCTGGTAAACACTTCGCGCGGGGGGATTGTTGATCAGTCGGCACTTGGGGAAATGCTGGCAGAAGGATTGCTGGCAGGGGCAGGGCTTGATGTCTATGAAGATGAGCCTGATATTCCGAAATCACTGCGCCAGCTAGATAATGTTGTGCTATTGCCGCATATCGGCTCAGCCACCATCGAAGGCAGGCACGCGATGGGGGATAAGGTGATTATCAATATCCAGACCTTTCTGGATGGGCATACCCCGCCGGACAGGGTAGTGCCTGCGATGCTGTAGCCGCCTTATTTGCGCTCTGTATCTACCAGAATATTATCTGCCTGCACCCGTGCAGACAGGGCAGTCTGCATCTTTTTTTGTGTCCACTATCATGACTTCGGATGACATCCCGTCATATATCCATAATCTGTTGGTCAGCAGATCGCCAAAACCAGCAATATATTTTACCGCTTCCTGTGCCTGAATAGCGCCAACCATCATGGTGGTTGTACCAAGTATCCCTGTCTGGGCACAGGATGGTGCCTGATCATAATCCACTTCCGATCGTGGAAAAATACAATGCAGGCAGGCAGAGTCAGGAACATCTGGCAGAATCACGGTAGCCTGTCCGTCCGTTCTGACAGCACCGCCAAAAATAAGCGGCTTTCTGTGTGTCACACAAATCTCGTTTATCAGATAGCGGCTGGTGGGGCTGTCTGTGCAATCCATTACCAGATCATATTCCGAGACCAGCTGTTCTGCATTTTGGGCATTAAACTGCCCTTCATGCACGCATACGCCAATTTCGGGGTTAAGTCCGGCCACAAAATGCGCCGCCGAGGCCGTTTTTAGCTGGTCCCGCATGTCTGTTGTGTGGATGAACTGGCGGTTCAAATTGCTGATATCTACCGTATCGCCATCAATCAGACCTAATCTGCCAATACCGGCACCTGCCAGTGCAGAGATAACAGATGCGCCCAGCCCGCCAGCCCCGATAACCAGAACCCGCGCGGCGAGCAGTTTTTCCTGCCCCTCTTCGCCAATTTCAGCCATAACCAGCTGTCTGGCATATCTTTCTATATCTTCATCATTGAGCATATCTGGTCTGTTTATGCCTGCCTATTTGTTTGCGGCGGTACCTGTTGAGCCAAAACCGCCAGCTCCTCTATGTGTTGTATCCAGAGTGTCGGCTAGCACAAATTCGGCCTGTATGACAGGGGCGATTATCATCTGGGCTATCCGCATGCCGCGCGTGATCTGAACTGGCTCGCTGCCAAGATTTATCAACCCTATCTTAATCTCGCCTCGATAATCTGCATCAATTGTACCAGGCGCATTGACAATGGTCAGCCCGTATTTCACAGCCAGCCCCGAACGCGGCCGTATCTGCGCCTCCATATCTGGTGGCAGGGCAATATGAATGGCTGTTGGGATCAGCTCTATCTGCTGCGGGGCGATAAGAATATCGTCTTTTATTGCCGCATGCAGATCAGCCCCTGCGGCCAATGCTGACTGATAGGCAGGTAGCGGAATGTCTGCGGCATCATCTGCACGTGTTACAAAAACAGTTTTTGCTGTCATCAGCCCTGTCCTCTCACTTGTGTTTTTGCTGCATCTGCTGTGAATTGCGTTGCAAAATGCGCTGTAATCTGCTGGGCAAGCTGGCGGGCAATCCATTGTTTTGAAGCACGTGGCCATTCATGCTCGGAAGTGTGGGTAATCAGTATCACCTGATTTTCATCTGCTCCGAATACAGCATTTTCAGCTGTGCCGCCAACCTGGTTTGCAACTATCCAGTCACATCTTTTGCGTGTTCGTTTCGCCCGTGCATGCTCAAGCAGATCATCTGTTTCTGCGGCAAACCCAACCACCAGTCCGGGGCGATGATCTGACTGGCTGATAGCACGCAATATATCCGGATTTTCGACCAGCGTAAATCGGGGCGGGTGAGGGCTTTCTGCTGTTTTTTTGGTTTTATGGGGCGCGGGACTATCTATCCGCCAGTCTGCAACAGCCGCTGCACAAATCGCCACATCACATGGCAATGCAGAAAGAGATGCGTGATACATCTGCTCGGCTGTCTGGATATGGATGGTGGTTACATTGGCAGGGTCAGGCAGGCTGACCGGTCCTGTGACAAGTGTAACCTCAGCCCCTCTTGCGGCCAGCTCGGTTGCGATGGCATGGCCCTGTTTGCCAGATGATCTGTTGCCTAGAAAGCGCACCGGATCTATCGGCTCAAAGGTTGGGCCTGAGGTGACAAGTACCTTACGGCCTGAAAGTGTGTGTGCGGCGGAAAGCAGATTATCTGCGTCAGCCACAATTTCCATTGGCTCGGCCAGCCTGCCTGTGCCTATCTCGCCACAGGCAGTATCCCCAATAGCCGGCGTGATAATATGAGCTGACCTGCCTGCCAATATAGACAGATTTTCCTGAGTAGCAGAATGTGCCCACATTGCTGGATTCATCGCCGGTGCCAGCATGATAGGCGCGGTCGTGGCAAGACAGATAGTAGAGGCAAGATCATCTGCCAGACCATGTGCCATCTTGGCGATAAAATGGGCAGTCGCAGGGACAATCAGCACCAGATCAGTTTCACGTGCCAGCCTGATATGCCCCATTTCTGCTTCATCTGTAAGCGAGAATAGCTCGGTATATACCTGTTCGCCGGTAAGCGCGGCCGCTGAAAGCGGGGTAATAAATGCCTCAGCCCCCTTGGTCATTACGATTCTTATCTGATAGCCTCTATCCATCAGCCGTCTGGCAGTCTCAAGCGCTTTATAGGCCGCAATCCCGCCGGTAATGATCATCAATATCTGTTTTCTGCCACCTCTGAGCGGCATAAGCACATTTGAAGACGTGTCAATCTGCCAGCCTCTGGCGGCAAGCGCATCCTCTACCACCTGCTGCTTATTTTCGGGAAAATAGCCTCTTTTGCGATAATTGGACAGGGCAGGCATGCCAACATCAAGCAGAGATGCCAGCGCATCACGCCCGCCAAGCCTGTTGACAATATCATCAAATAACGCTGTGAACTGGGACATATCTCATCTGTGCCTGTGATAAAATTCACAAAGTTGTGAACTATTCACAAAATTAGATCAAAGTGGCAAGTAATGCAATAGCACCAGCGCATCCTGCCACAATGCCAAGCCCCAGACCGGCTGTAAATTTCATCCAGCCTGCCGATTTGCGGTCAGGCTGGGTAGTTTGTTCATCTGCCAGCCTATCAATAATGTCAGGCAATTTTCTAAGCACAGACAGAATATCGTGCGTGACAAGCTCTGCCTGTCTTGCGATTCCTGCCTCTGAGGCAAGCCAGGAGGTTGCAAGCGGTTCTGCCAGATGCCACATATCGGCCTTCGGATTAAGGCTTCTGGCCACCCCTTCTGCCATAATCATTGTTTTTTGAAGCAGGTTGAACTGAGGCTGAACCTCAATCTGGAAACGTGACGAGATCAGCAGAATCTGGCCAAGTACCATGCCAAGTGAAATTTCGCCAAGTGCCTTGCCAAGCACAGGGTCGGCAAGCGCTCTTAAATGCTGTGAGAATAGCGCAATATCAATTGATGGCGGTAACATGCCGGCATCTGCATGCAGGCTGGCAACCTTGTCATAATCACGGTCAAGAAGCGCTTTTAGGAGCCGCGCCAGAAACAGCCTGTCCCGAAATTCCAGATGTCCCATAATGCCGAAATCTATCGGCACCAGCGTGCCATCATCGGTAACAAAAATATTGCCCGGATGCATATCGCCATGAAAATAGCCATCTCTGAAGACCTGATTAAAAAAGCTGGTGGCCGCAATTTCGGTAATCTGGTCAATATTATGTCCTGCGGACACAAGCGCATCCACATCATCAATACGCACCCCGTCAATCCATTCAATGACCAGCATGTCATGATGGCTCAATTCCAGATCAATATAAGGGATTCTGATCTTCTCATCTTCTGCCAGTTGTTGTGCCATTCTGCCAGCCGCCGCCGCCTCGAAGCGCAAATCAAGTTCCATCTCCGATATCTGGGCAAACTGGTCTACTGCCTTTACCAGCCGTAATCTGCGCATGGCTGGTGCGATTGTCTCTGCCAGTCTGGCAAGGCTTCTGAAAAAATGGACATCTTTACGCATATCCCTGTGGATATGGGGGCGTAATATCTTGACAGCCACAGCCCTGCCATCTGGCATCACCGCCTTGTGAACCTGTGCGATAGAGGCCGCCGCCACAGGTACATCATCAAATGACATAAATAGCGCATCAAGTGACTTGCCGGTATTTGTTTCGATAATCTTATGCGCATATTTAGCAGGAAAAGCAGGCATATTATCTTGCAGATTTGTCAGCGCCTTTGCCATTTCAGGGCCGATAAGATCAGCCCGTGTGGCCAGCGCCTGTCCAAACTTCACAAATCCCGGCCCCAGCTGTTGCAATGCGGTGCATAATGCCTCGCCTCTATTTCGGCGTGATTGTGTGCTGGCAATGGCAAAATTGATGAAGAAAAACAATCTGGCAACCCAGTCGGGAAACAGGCCTGATTTGGCCATCTCCGCCAGAATACCGGCGCGGCCAAGTATAAAGCCTGTGCGTGGCAGTCGCCAGATAAGCGCAAGCCAGCCCATCAGTCTAGCTTCCAGCCTGAATGGATGGCCGCAATGCCCTGACTGAGATTACGATAGCGAATCTGGGCAAACCCTGCCTCTGCCATCATTTCCATCAGCTTGTGCTGGTCTGGAAACTGGCGAATTGATTCGGCCAGATACCGATAGGCATCTTCATCCCCTGCAACCAGCCTGCCAATGCGTGGTAGCGCCTTAAATGACCAGATATCATAAAGCGCAGATAGCTGTGGCTGGGAGATATGCGAAAATTCAAGACAGCAGAAGCGCCCGCCAGGCTTCAATATCCTGTATGCCTGTGCAAGCGCTGCCATTCGGTCTGTAACGTTACGCAAGCCAAAGGCAATGGTGACCCTGTCCGCAGAATTATCGTCAAGCGGAATAGATTCTGCCGAAGCCACTGTCCATTCAAGCTGGCCGGAAAAGGCTTTCAGATCAGTGCGTTTTTTGCCTGCCTCAAGCATATCTGCATTAATATCGATAATATGCGCAGACCCGCCGCCACGCTTCAGAAACCGCAAGGCGATATCACCAGTGCCACCTGCCAGATCAACCAGACTCTGCTCGGGGCGTGGTGCCATCCAGTCCATAAGCGCATCTTTCCATAATCTGTGAATGCCGGCACTCATCAAATCATTCATCAGATCATAAGATGGCGCGACAGATGAAAATACGTCTGCTACCAGTGCCTGCTTATCTTCGCGCGGCACCTGCCGGTAGCCAAAATCAATCATCTGGTCTGTATCGTCTGCCTGTGATGGTCTGGCTGTGGACTGATTGTCTGGCATACCTGTTGATCCTGTCGTATCGTTTGCCTTGCTATGGCCGGTGGTCTTTTATCTGGCTATCGCTTTAGCGATATATCGGGCTATTTTTAATATAATACCAGATAATTTTGAAAAAAGTGTATTCCAGCCATGCCTGAATTGCCAGAAGTTGAAACAGTAAAGGCTGCGTTATTGCCGCTTGTTGAGGGCAGAACCATACAGCATGTGCGCCAGATGCGCAGTGATCTGCGCTGGCCATTGCCTGAACGGCTGGCAGACAGGCTGACAGGCAGGCGGTGCGGCACGGCCTACAGACGGGCAAAATATATTCTTATTCCGCTTGATGGGCATGAAGTGCTGCTGATTCATCTTGGCATGTCCGGGGCTATCCGCATCTATGAACATCAGCCAGAATTTGCCAAACATGATCATATTTCTGTGCAGCTAGATACCGGCCAGTGGTTTGTATTTTCAGACCCGCGCCGCTTTGGCCATGTTGATCTGATCAGCGATTCCGAGCTGGAAACACATAAATTATTGCGTCATCTGGGCATTGAGCCACTATCTAACATGCTGTCCGGCGACTGGCTGGCAGACAGGCTGGCTGGCAAGACGGCGCCAATTAAATCGGCATTGATGGATCAGCGGATTATCGCAGGGCTGGGCAATATCTATGTATGTGAGGCGCTGTTCAAGGCAGGTATATCGCCGCGCCGTAAAGCAGGCTCTATCAAGGCTGGCAGAGCCGAGAAGCTGGTCAGGGCTATTCGCGATGTGCTGACACTAGCGATTGCGTCTGGCGGCACAAGTCTGCGTGATCATGTCCAGCCCGGGGGCGAGATAGGCTATTTTGTCCAGCAATTATCTGTCTATGGGCGGGCTGAGTTGCCATGCGTCAGCTGTCGTACGCCGCTAAAGCATATCACCCAGACAGGGCGCAGCAGTTTTTACTGCCCGAACTGCCAGCGCTGATTCGGCGGCACCGAAATGTGATGCTGTTGCCAAAGGCAGGTCACCTGCCGCGTAAAAGCTGGGGCAAAGGACACTAAATTGCTTGACTTATCTATCAAAACTGGACTATATACGGCGCTTATCACTTAGTGTTGAACGAATAAAAGAGTGTCTGTTAATGGCAAACCATAAATCTGCAAAGAAACGGATCATCCGCAACGCAAAGCGTGCAGAGATCAATAAAGGCCGCATCAGCCGTATCCGCACCTATGTAAAGAAGGTCGAGCTGGCGATTGAGTCTGGTGACAAGGCATCTGCACAGGCAGCGCTGAAGGATGCACAGCCGGAAATTATGCGCGGTGTATCAAAAGGTGTTTTGCATAAAAATACCGCATCACGCAAGATGAGCCGTCTATCTGCCCGCGTAAAGGCGGTTGGCGCCTCAGCCTAATCTTTGTTAAGGCGTTAGACAGCTAGTCTGCCAGACTGCGCTGATAAATATACCCAAGCACCTGTCTTTCGTAAAAGGGCAGGTGTTTTTGATTCGCACCTTGTGTGCCGGCGATCCTCTAACGCTGTTAAGATGCCAGAGGCTGATTCTGTGCCAGACAGGCCTCACAGCAGATAGACTAGATGTGATTCTGCGCCAGAGGTTCTATCTGCCAGCAAAAAATGCATCTGTAGTTAGCGCCCGAAATTTAAGTGATGGATTATACGAATCAATCAAGGCTACTGATTCATAATATTAATCTTAAAAACAGCCGCATCTTCCGGCAATTTGATGTTTGTGCTGTCAAGCTAAAAAACTGCACAAAATGCAAATTTATTTGCCCAAAACAGCCTTGGTGGCACTTGCTTATGTTAATTAATCTGGCGTAATCTTTCGGCTAGTATCTGTGTTCGAGATCGGGTAGGTCATCCGGTTTCAAAACTTTCGATATTTTTTCAGGCGATTGCTGTTAATGTCAAACAGAGGGGTCATTTGTGTCACATTACGACGATAAATCTCAGACTCCTACTGATGGGCGCGGCCGTAGCGGTGATATGGGACAGGCTGATATCTCGGCCGGTCAGCTATCTTCTGGCCAGACAGCGATGCCATTTGTTCCAAGTGATGATGAGCTTGCCCTGTGGTCACGGATTTCGCACCGCCTCAAAACAGAGCTTGGCGAAGCTGTCTGGAAGGCATGGATAAAGCCGCTGGTGATTGCCAGACTTCAGGACGGCACGCTGCATCTGACCGCTGATACAGATTTTCTGCGTGATCGCATTCTCACCAACTATGCCGACAGGATTCGATATATTGCCAGCTATGAGATGAAATCTATCAACGGGCTGGAAGTGCATCTTGCAACAGATATGTCATCTGTACCGCATGGCCCGTCTGAAGGCATGTCTGACATGTCCCAGACAGCAAAGGAGGGGCTTGCCTCTCAGGGCAGGGCGGCACGCATCATAGAACGGGATGATGCCATTATGGGGCTTGATCCGCGTTACCGCTTTTCAAATTTCATTGTTGGCGCGCCTAACCAGCTTGCCTATGCCATTGCGCGCCGGGTCGCAGAAGAGCCTGATGCAAAATATAATCCGCTATTTCTATATGGTGGTGTCGGGCTTGGCAAAACCCATCTTATGCATGCGATAGCATGGGAAATTCACGCTCGTCAGCCACATCGCAAGGTAATGTATATTTCAGCTGAAAAATTCATGTACCGGTTTATCAGGGCTTTACGATTCAAAGATATGATGTCGTTCAAAGAGCAATTCAGATCTGTTGACGTGCTGATGGTTGATGATGTCCAGTTTATCTCTGGGAAAGATTCTACACAGGAAGAGTTTTTCCATACGTTCAACGCGCTGGTTGATGATGGACGGCAGGTGATTCTGTCTGCTGATAAGTCGCCAACAGATCTTTCCGGCATGGAAGAACGGCTTCGCTCAAGGCTTGGCTGGGGCATGGTTGCTGATATTCATCCGGCCGATTACGAGCTTAGGCTAGGGATTCTTCAGGCGCGGCGGGAACAGGCAGCGATTGATATTTCTGACAAGGTGCTGGAATTTCTGGCAAATCGTATCACCTCAAATATCAGAGAAATTGAAGGCGCATTTAACCGGATTGTGGCACATGCAATATTGGTGGGCAGGGAAATCACCATCGAAAGCTGCAGAGAAGTGTTATCTGATCTGTTGCGGGCAAATAACAGACGTGTCTCTGTTGATGAAATTCAGAAAAAAGTCGCACATCATTTCAACATCAAAATAGCTGATATGTTTTCTGCGCGCCGCTCGCGTCAAATCGCACGGCCACGTCAAATCGCCATGTATCTGGCAAAAAATCTCACTTCAATGTCCTATCCTGAGATCGGCAAGCGGTTTGGTAATCGTGATCACACCACCATCATGCATGCGGTACGCAAGGTTGAAGAGCTGATGGAGCAGGATGCAGGCCTGTGTGATGATGTTAACCTGTTGAAATCATTGCTTGTTGACCAATAGACAGTCCCACCCTGCCTGATCTTTTCGCGCCTGTTTGGTGATGCGCGTTTTATCATTTTCATATCTGTATATTCAGTCTTGCTAAACATATATTTTGTGGCTGTTTTTTGTTTCATATGCTAGATTTTGTGTGTAGACTGCATTATAGACTGCAAAATTCAACAATGAGATGATTTCTAATGAAATTCGCAATAGACAGAACCAGCTTGATGCGTCCATTAAACCAGCTTAGTTCAGTTGTTGAAAGACGCACGACCATCCCGATTCTCAGCAATATTGTGCTATCTGCACAGGCAGGTCAGTTGTCACTTACCGCGACTGACATGGAAATTGATATTGTCACCACATTGAATTGTGCGATCGCAACAGAGGGGAGTTGTACCTGTCCTGCGCATCTGCTGAATGATATTGTGCGCAAAATGCCCGAAGGGGCAGAAATTAATATAGAGGTTGCCGCCTCTCAGGCTCAAATCAGCGCAGGTAGATCAAATTTTAAATTGCCTACTCTGCCTGTTGAAGATTTCCCGACCTTTAATGCAGGCGAGATGCCTGTCCAGTTTACGCTTACCGCGGCTGATTTGCGTCATCAGATTGATACAACACAATTTGCAATTTCAACCGAAGAAACGCGGTATTATCTGAACGGCATCTATTTTCATAAAAATGATAATGGGGCGCTGGCGGCCGTTGCCACAGATGGCCACAGGCTGGCCATGACAATTATGGATATGCCATCAGGGGCAGATCAGATTCCGAATATTATTCTGCCGCGCAAGGCAGTTGCCGAAATTCGCAAGATGATTGGCGAAGATGAAGGCGAGGTTGTGGTGAGCCTGTCCGAAACGCGTGCCGCCTTCAGCTTTGGTGATGTTAAGCTTACCTCAAAGCTGATTGACGGCTCATTCCCTGATTATACCCGTGTTATTCCAAAAGGTAATGACAAGATGGTCACAGTAGACACAGCGCTATTTGCGGCGGCTGTTGACAGGGTGTCTACCATCTCTGCTGATAAATCCAAGGCTGTGAAAGTATCTCTGTCACAAAATTTGCTGACCCTGTCTGCCAGTACGGCAGAGGCATCGTCAGCAACAGAAGAACTTGAAGTAGACTATTCTAGCGATGAGATGGAAATCGGGTTTAATGCACGCTATCTGCTGGATATTGCCAAACAGGTAGAAAGCGAAACCATGCAGATAGCCCTGTCTGATCCTAGCTCGCCCAGCCTGATTTCAACACCGGGTGATGAAGCAAACATGTTTGTGCTAATGCCAATGCGTGTGTAGCGCGAAAGAAAACGGAAATACTGTGCAGTATCCTGTCGCTGATTATCTGCCCTCAAACAAGCTAGCCATCAGCCAGCTTCGTCTTGAGCGGTTCCGCAACTACCCGCAGTGCCAGCTTGATATTGGTGATGGGCCTGTTGTGCTATGCGGGCCAAACGGGGCAGGCAAAACCAACCTGATGGAAGCTATCTCGCTACTGGCACCTGGCAGAGGGCTGAGGTCAGCCCCGAAAACAGCCTTTTTCTATCAGTCTGAACAGAATAGAATTGATAAATCGGACAACCAGCCTGGTGATGATCAGCCGGCATGGTCTGTCTTTGCCCAGATAGCCAGCTCAGACGGGTTCAGGCATATTGGTACCGCATCTCACCCTGAAAATCCCGAAGCGTCACGGATTGTCAGGATAGATGATAAATCAGCCAGCCAGAGCCAGCTTGGCGAGATCTGTGCAGTATCATGGCTTACTCCGCAAATGGACGGGCTATTTTTAGGGGCGGCCAGCCAGCGCAGACGGTTTCTGGACAGGCTGTCAATGTCGTTTGATCAGGCGCATGCCGGACGTGTGAGCCGGTTTGAAAAAGCATGGCGCCAGCGTAACAAGCTGTTATCCGAGCCGCCATATGATGCGGCATGGCTATCAGGTCTGGAACAGATTCTGGCTGAAACAGGTGTGGCGATACTGGCCACCAGATTACAGCTATTGTCAGATTTATGTATGGTCTCTGAGCAGATGGACAGCCCGTTTCCGCGTATCTCCGGCCATCTGGACGGGGTGCTGGCCAGAATGCTGTCTTCTGGCAAGCCAGCGATTGATATTGAAGATGTCATTATTGAAACAGCAAAACAGAACAGACAGGCCGGTCTGCACGGTATGCCGGGGCCGCATGAATCAGATATGCATCTTGAATTTTCAGGCCAGCATGTGTGTCATGCCTCAACAGGCGAGCAAAAAGCCCTGTTGATAAGTATGGTGCTTGCTCATGCCCAGCTTCAGCATAACCGGCTATCACTTGCGCCGATTTTGCTGCTTGATGATGTTGCAGCGCATCTGGATGAAGATAGACGAAGTGCCCTGTTCGGGCTGTGCGCCGGACTGGATAGCCAGATCTGGTATAGCGGCGCAGATAAAACAGCCTTTTCGGCATTAGGTAATAATGCCCAATTTATAGCTGTTGAACAGGGTAGCCTGTCACATCAGGCAGAACAGCATGACACTGCGCATCTGGCCAGTCTGGCCGGCAGTTCATGCTAAGGGAGAGGTGAAATGACTGACCAGATAGATGAGCCTGAAGATTATGGTGCTGATTCAATCAAGGTATTGCGCGGGCTAGATGCGGTACGCAAACGCCCGGGCATGTATATTGGCGATACTGATGATGGCTCAGGCCTGCATCACATGGTCTATGAGGTTGTTGATAATGCCATCGATGAAGCGCTGGCAGGCCATTGTGATATTTCAGAAGTTATTCTGAATGGAGATGGCTCTGTTTCCGTATCTGATAATGGCCGCGGTATTCCCACCCAGATTCATGCCGAAGAGGGGGTTTCTGCTGCTGAAGTGATCATGACCCAGCTTCATGCGGGCGGAAAGTTCGACAATAATGCCTATAAGGTATCTGGTGGTCTGCATGGTGTTGGTGTGTCGGTGGTAAATGCGTTGTCAAGCTGGCTGCAACTGACTATCTGGCGTGATGGCAAGGTGCATGAAATGCGGTTTGAGCATGGCGAAGCTACCGCCCCACTGGACGTTACAGGTGATGCCGGCGAGAAAACAGGCACGCAAATCAGCTTTATGCCATCTTCTGACACTTTTTCAAAAACGGAATTTGATTTCAAGACACTTGAATCACGCCTGCGCGAACTGGCCTTCCTGAATTCCGGTGTGCGAATCAGATTGACAGATAACCGCCATGCAGAAGAAAAAATATCCGAATTTTGCTATGAAGGCGGGCTGTCAGCCTATGTATCGTTTCTGAATGGCAGCAAATCATCTTTGCATGACACTATCTATGCCAAATCTGATAAAGAAGATATCGGGGTTGAAATGGCACTGGCATGGACATCGGATTATAATGAATCCTGTCTGTGTTTTACCAATAACATTCCGCAGCGTGATGGCGGTACACATCTGGCCGGTTTCAGAAGCGCGCTTACCCGTGTGGTAAATGACTATGCGCAAAGTTCTGGGTTATCAAAAAAATATAAGATCCAGCTCTCTGGTGATGACTCGCGTGAAGGGCTGACCTCCATCATTTCAGTCAAGGTGCCAGACCCGAAATTCTCTAGCCAGACAAAAGACAAGCTGGTCTCATCAGAGGTCAGGTCAGTGGTTGAAAAGGCTGTAAGTGATGCACTATCCCAGTGGTTTGAAGAAAACCCCAATGAGGCCAGAACCATCATTGCCAAAGCCTATGATGCCGCCGCCGCCAGAGAGGCTGCCAAAGAAGCCCGCAAGCTGGCACGCAAAAAAACAGGAAGCGATTTTGCCAATCTGCCCGGTAAGCTGGCTGACTGTCAGGAAGATGATCCAGCCAAAGCAGAATTATTTCTGGTTGAGGGTGATAGTGCGGGCGGCTCGGCAAAACAGGGGCGGGATCGTG
>WTJO01000172.1 GCA_011524805.1 Alphaproteobacteria bacterium | reverse complement strand
GTTTCCGTCAGAACCTGCTTGGTAAGCGTGTTGACTATTCAGGCCGTTCGGTGATCGTGGTAGGTCCTGAACTTAAACTGCATCAGTGTGGTCTGCCAAAGAAGATGGCGCTTGAGCTGTTTAAGCCATTTATCTATTCAAAGCTTGAGCTATATGGCATGGCCAGCACAATCAAGGCGGCCAAGCGGATGGTTGAAAAGGAACGTCCCGAAGTATGGGATATTCTGGAACAGGTTATCCGTGAGCATCCGGTCATGCTGAACCGTGCGCCAACCCTGCACAGGCTGGGGATTCAGGCATTTGAGCCGGTACTGGTCGAAGGTAAGGCTATCCAGCTTCATCCGCTGGTCTGTACTGCCTTTAATGCTGATTTTGATGGTGACCAGATGGCTGTTCATGTGCCGTTGTCACTAGAAGCACAGCTAGAAGCGCGCGTGCTGATGATGAGTACAAATAATATTCTCAGCCCGGCAAATGGTAAGCCTATCATTGTGCCATCTCAGGATATTATTCTAGGTCTGTATTATCTGTCTATGGAACGTGAAGGCGAAGTTGGCGAAGGCATGGCCTTTACCGATATTCAGGAAATCCTGATGGCGCTAGACCATGGCAGTGTCAGCCTGCATGCCAAGATCAAGGCACGGATTACCACCTTTGATGAAGCAGGCGAGCTTGTCACCAAGGTTGTAGATACAACCCCCGGCAGGGCAAGGCTGGCTGACTTATTGCCCCGTAATAAAAATGTCACCTTTGATCTGGTCAATAAGCTGATGACCAAAAAGGAAGTCACAAATGTGATCGACTATATTTATCGCCATTGCGGACAGAAAGATACGGTCATTTTCTGTGACAGGCTGATGGGGCTTGGGTTCAGTCAGGCATGTAAATCAGGTATTTCATTCGGCATTGCCGATCTGACAACACCTGAAGCCAAGGCAAAATATGTCTCAGAGGCAGAAGAACAGGTTGAAGAGTTCGAACGCCAGTATCTGGACGGCTTCATCACTCAGGGTGAAAAATACAATAAGGTGGTTGATGTATGGTCACGCTGTTCTGATCTGGTTGCCGAAGAAATGATGAAAGGCATCTCGACAGAAGAGGCCGGAAAGCCAATTAACTCTGTGTGGATGATGGCGCATTCAGGTGCGCGTGGCTCGGCCGCCCAGATTAAACAGCTTGCCGGTATGCGTGGTCTGATGGCAAAGCCATCTGGTGAGATTATTGAAACACCTATCAAATCTTCCTTTAAGGAAGGTCTGGACGTGCTTGAATATTTCAACTCGACTCATGGTGCGCGGAAAGGTCTGGCCGATACAGCCCTGAAAACAGCCAATTCAGGCTATCTGACACGCCGTCTGGTAGATGTGGCGCAGGATTGTATCATCACCTCTCACGATTGTGGCACCACAGAGGGTATTACTGTGCGCCATGCAATGAACGGCTCCGAAATTGTGGACAGCCTGTCAGAGCGTATTCTGGGACGTAATCTTGCAGAAGACCTTGTTGATCTTAAAAATGGCGAAGTGTTGGTCAAGGCTGGCGAGATGGTTACAGAAGATCATCTTGACGCGATTGACGAATCTGGCGTTGATCAGGCTGTTATCCGCTCTGTTCTGGTATGTGAATCATCTGTTGGTGTATGTTCTGCCTGTTATGGTCGTGACCTAGCGCGTGGCACGCCTGTGAATATTGGCGAGGCTGTCGGGGTTATTGCTGCCCAGTCAATCGGCGAGCCCGGCACCCAGCTGACCATGCGGACCTTCCATGTGGGCGGTGCTGCCCAGCGTGGCGCCGAAGCCAATAATCTGGAAGCTGGCGTAGCAGGTACTGTCAAGCTGGATGATGTTGCACTTGTCAGAGGCGCAGATGGTAAGGCGATTGTGATGAGCCGTTCTGCTGAAATGATCATCCTGAACGAACAGGGTGTTGAGCGTGAACGTCACAGGCTGCCATATGGCGGCAAGCTGTTTGTTGAAGATGGCGCGGCTGTAAATGCCGGTGATGTGCTGATTGAATGGGATCCTTATACAATCCCGATTATCACAGAGCTGGAAGGTATCGCCAATTATGTTGACCTGACAGATGGTATATCTATCCGCGAGGTAGCTGATGAAGCAACAGGTATTGTCAGCCGTGAGGTGATTGAAACCAAACAGTCTGGCAAATCTGCCAATTTGCGCCCTCGTATCACGATGCGTGATGATAAGGGCGAAGTGCTGATTCTGCCAAACGGCATGGAAGCAAGATACTTCCTGCCTGTGGGTGCGATTCTGTCAGTTGATAATGGCATGTCGGTTCAGGCTGGTGATGTGCTGGCGCGTATCCCGCGTGAATCATCCAAAACCAGAGATATTACAGGTGGTCTGCCACGTGTGGCTGAACTGTTTGAAGCACGCCGGCCGAAAGATTTTGCTGTGATCAGCGAAATTGATGGCCGTGTCGAATTTGGTACAGACTATAAGGCAAAGCGCCGGATCAGGGTTGTGCCGTCAAACACCGAACTTGAGCCAAAGGAATATATGCTGCCAAAAGGCCGTAATCTGGCCGTGAATGAAGGCGATACTGTCCGAAAGGGCGATCTGCTGCTTGATGGCTCACCAGTGCCGCATGATATTCTCTCTATTCTTGGTGTTGAGGCGCTAGCTGAATATCTGGTCAAGGAAATTCAGGATGTGTATCGTCTGCAAGGTGTGAAAATCAACGACAAGCACATCGAGACAATCGTCCGTCAGATGTTGCAGAAGGTCGAGATTGAAGATGGTGGTGACACCACCATGCTGGTTGGCGAGCAGGTAGAACGCGAAGAATATGCAAAAGCAAATGAAGATGCTGAAAAAGAGGGGCTTCGTCCGGCAATCGCACGGCCTGTCTTGCTTGGTATTACCAAAGCATCATTGCAGACACGTTCATTTGTTTCGGCTGCCTCGTTCCAGGAAACAACACGGGTGCTAACAGAAGCTTCTGTCTCAGGCCGTGAAGACAGGCTGGAAGGGCTCAAAGAAAATGTGATTGTCGGCAGGCTGATTCCTGCTGGTACAGGTGCGATGATGAATACTTATCGCAGGCTGGCAGGAGACAATGACAAGAAGATCAGTTCTGAGCGGGCAGCACAGCAGGCCGAATCAGAATTGCTGGCCGAAGCCGAAGCCGCGTCACAGGCTGGCTTTGAAGATGTTGATTCTGCGGAAACAAACTCGGAAGCCTAGGGATTTTTGAGTGATTTTGAGGGCTGGCAGTATAAAATTGCCAGCCCTTTTTTATTGTTGCGCCCAAAAAGGGCCAGATATGAAAATATAACTTGACCTTCTGGGGTGAAAAAACGTAAACTCCGCCCACCTCGTTGGTACAGGTAGTGAAAATACCACCGCTGAATGTGGCCAAACATAGCCACCGCAACGGAATTGTCAGACGCTGTGTCATATATACGGGTAGACATTTGACCTGAGTTTCAGGCATCGCAGAGATGCTGGCGTGTCCAGTTTGTCTGTTTTTTTATTTTGGGATAGGCAGAAAAAGGGCCAGCTATGCCAACTATAAACCAGCTTATCCGCCATGGCCGGAAACGGCCGCTTGCGCGGAACAAAGTACCAGCGATGGAAGCATGTCCACAAAAGCGTGGCGTGTGTACTCGTGTTTATACAACAACACCTAAAAAGCCGAACTCTGCGCTCCGTAAAGTAGCTCGTGTGCGCCTGACAAACGGCTTTGAGGTTACAAGTTATATTCCTGGTGAGGGTCATAACCTTCAGGAACACTCGGTTGTGCTTATTCGCGGCGGCCGTGTAAAGGATTTGCCTGGTGTTCGCTATCACATCATCCGTGGTGCGCTTGATACACAAGGCGTTGCTGACAGACGTCAGCGTCGTTCGAAATATGGCGCTAAGCGTCCTAAATAGGTGAGGTTGATTTATGTCACGTCGTCGTAAAGCTGAGAAACGCCCCGTCCTGCCAGATCCAAAATTCAAAGATGTGGTAGTCTCGAAATTTATGTCTTGCCTGATGTATGATGGCAAACGTTCTGTTGCAGAAAAAATCGTATATGGCGCGTTTGACCAGATTGAATCCAAATCTGGCGTTGAGCCGACCAAGGTTTTCCATGATGCGCTTGAAAATGTGCGCCCTCATCTTGAGGTGCGCTCTCGTCGTGTTGGGGGTGCAACCTATCAGGTGCCTGTTGAAGTGCGTTCAGACCGCGCTCAGGCGCTGGCTATTCGCTGGCTGATTGACAGTTCTCGCAAGCGTGGTGAAACAACCATGACTGCCAGATTGTGCGGTGAGTTGATGGATGCTGCCAATAATCGTGGTAACGCTGTGAAAAAGCGTGAAGACACCCACAAGATGGCCGAAGCAAACCGTGCGTTCAGCCATTATCGCTGGTAACAGAATTTTAATTCGCGGAGTCAACAATGTCTCGTCAATATCCACTAGAGCGTTATCGTAACTTTGGCATCATGGCCCATATTGATGCTGGTAAGACAACAACAACCGAGCGCGTACTTTATTACACAGGCCGTTCTCATAAAATTGGCGAAGTGCATGATGGCAATGCCACCATGGACTGGATGGAACAGGAGCAGGAACGAGGCATCACAATAACCTCTGCTGCGACAACCTGTTTCTGGTTCCGCACCGAAGATGGTGAAACACCATCAGCAGGCTATGGCGATGATGCCGAGGCCGCCAAGTTCCGTTTCAACATTATTGATACACCCGGCCACGTGGATTTCACAATTGAAGTTGAGCGTTCACTTGCCGTGCTTGATGGTGCGGTATGTGTGCTAGACGCGAACGCAGGGGTTGAGCCTC
>WTJO01000244.1 GCA_011524805.1 Alphaproteobacteria bacterium | reverse complement strand
CTGCTCAGGCTGGCAGATTTCAGCAGCCTTGCCCGTACAAGAAGCATAAGCAATACTTGTAATTCAACCGAAACGCCAAAGGCAAACATCAGCCGCATCACAAGGCTGAGATATTCGCTAATCCGCGGTTCCACCTCAATCGCCAAAGCACCATTGCCGCCCTGCATCTCAAAAGACAGGAAGAAATCCCATGCAAGCGGGATAACCACATAATAAACCATGGCTGCACCCAGAAAAAACAGCACAGGCGTAGCCAGCAAAAACGGATAAATCGCTCTGCGCTCATTATTGTACAGCCCGGGGGCAATAAAGCGCCAGACCTGAAGCAGCAGAAAAGGAAAGGTAATAGAGATAGACACAAAAAAGGCGACTTTCACCTGTGTAAAAAACCCTTCATGCAGGGCGGTGAAAATCATCCGCGCAACTTCTTCGCGCTCGGCAAGCGGCGCCTGCAAAAACAGATAGACAATCTCGGCAATATTAGGCGTGTCACTGCCAAATGGGCGGATAAAACAGGCCAGAAACACCACCACAAACCCAAGCATCACAAAACCGATACGGTTTCGCAACTCGGTAAGATGCTCAATCAGGCTCATTGAGCCTTCATCTAGCGGTTCCTGTTCAGCCATTCCTGTTTCCTGTCATCATCATATATGGCAACTTAAGATTCTGTTTTTTTATCCGGCTTAGGATCTGATTTTGCCGATTTCTGGATTTCCCGCACATCATCACCAATATCATCAACTGATGCTGTTGATTTAATGTTTTCCAGCTCTTTTTTGGTATCATCATCAATGATGGTTGCCATGTCTTCAAGATTGCCTGTCTTCAGGTCGGTGACGAATTTTTTTACATCACCCATTTCAGAATCTTTGGTGGCATCTTCAAGTGAGGATGTAAATTCACGCGCCATCGAGCGTGCCTGCGAGGTAAGCTTTGAGAATGTCCGCAATACTTTGGGCAGATCTTTCGGGCCGACAACCATCATCAGCACAAAACCAATAATCAGAAATTCAGACCAGCCTAAATCAAACATATTTTTCTCTTAATCGTCAGGGCAGACCCGCTATCTGGCAGATAACCAATATGCCTATTGCCCCTGCTGATATATCAAATCGCCACAACCGGATAACACATAAAAAGACAGATTCAGCTATGTATCACGACAGCGATATGTAAGCGTACGGCACATATCGATATGCCGCACACTGACAAAAACCAGAAGCTAGCGTGATTTTGCTTTTTTCTTGGCTGCCTTTTTCTTGGCTGCCTTTTTTGCTGATTTTTTTGACGAAGATTTAGAAGCCTTTTTTGCAGGCGCTTTCGGTTTCACAGCAGGTGCAGCCTCGATAACATCAACATCTTCAGGCTCATCATCCTGTTCGCCTGGCTTCATACCTTCTTTGAAGTTCCTAAGGCCCTTGCCAAAGTCCCCCATAATGCCCGAAATTTTGCCAGGACGTGCAAACAAAATA
The DNA here is from genome assembly GCA_011524805.1 of Alphaproteobacteria bacterium. Classification (GTDB taxonomy): domain Bacteria; phylum Pseudomonadota; class Alphaproteobacteria; order Puniceispirillales; family Puniceispirillaceae; genus WTJO01. The sequence continues at coordinate 3,393 of WTJO01000244.1, read as the reverse complement.
AGCACCACAGCAAGCACAATAATCCAGTGCCAAATGCTCGTGAATCCCATTGCTAACTCCTCTTTGATAAATGTTAAGATGGGTAACCACTCATCTTAAGTAATTCGTTATATAACGCTTGCACTATAAACTTGCATAAAGCTGGCGGCAACACGTCATTTTAGTCAATTTCCTACTTTTTACATGCTGGCAGGAAAAATAAAGGCCTGAGACGGATCAATTTCGATAAATACGTCCTGACCGGGGTGCAGAAAATTCAGTCCCGGCAATCTGGCATGCAGATGCAAATCTATATTGCTATCTGGTTTTCTGATTTCAACATGAACCAGCGTATATCGGCCTAGCAGGTGGGTACTCATAACTTCGCCCTTTACAGCTGTTTCGGACTGGGTATGCACATTAATGCCTTCATATCGCAAAATCATCACGGCATTCTGGTCTTTTTCAATCGACGGGGCATCAAACTGGCCAAAAATACTTTTTATCTTGCCATCACCTGTGCCTGTTGCTGGAATTTGGTTCACTTCGCCAAAAAATTCTGCAACAAAGGCATTTTCAGGACGGCAATACAGATCAATCGGGCGTCCCTGCTGCATCATCCTGCCATCATTCAGCACAATAATTTTATCAGACATAAACATAGCTTCTTCAGCGTCATGTGTCACAATCAGCGCAGCGATCTTCTCTGATTTCAATATATGCAGCATCCTGTCACGCACACGTTCACGCAATCTGCTATCCAGTCCTGAATACGGCTCATCAAACAGAATCAGATCAGGTGATGGCGCAATCGCCCGCGCCACTGCCACACGCTGTTGCTGACCACCAGACAACTCATGCGGATAACAGCTCGCATATTCCAGCACATCTAGCTCGTTCAGAATATCGGCAACCCTCTGCTTTTGGGCCTTCTCCTGATGCTGGTCAGGCTTTATCCCGAATGCTACATTCTGCTCAACCGTCATATGCGGAAACAGGGCGTAGGACTGGAAAACAAGCCCCATATTGCGATGTTCCGGCAATAACATATCATCGGGAGATGAAATCTGGATGCTGTTTTTTGTGATATGTCCGGCAGACGGGGTTTCAAAACCAGCAGCAAGCCGCAGCATGGTTGTTTTGCCACATCCGCTAGGCCCCAGCAGGCTGACAATTTCGCCATGCTGTATCTGAAATGAAATATCTTCAACAGATGTTATCTTGCCATATTTGTGATGAATATTCTCAAAGCTGACAAGCGTCTGATTCAGTGCTTTCAAATGGGTTTCATCCATTATCCCTACCCCATTCATCATCTGAGAGTGCTGCCTCATCATCAAAAAATTCTTCAGCCAGCAAATCATCATCTGGTAAATTTTCGTCAAGCCTATCATCTTCTAGCGGATTTATCATCTCGCTAACGCCAGCAAGTATTTGACCTTTTCTTAGCAACCCTGCCGATTTCAGCTCTTCAATGCCGGGCAGTTCTGACAGAGATGATAGCCCGAAATGATCCAGAAATGCCGAGCTTGTGCCCCAAGTAAGCGGTCTGCCGGGGGTTCTGCGCCTGCCCTTTGGTTTAATCCATCCAAGCTCAAGCAAAATATCAACGGTGCCACGTGACAGGCTGATGCCGCGTATTTCTTCAATCTCGGACCGTGTGATCGGCTGGTGATAGGCGATAATGGCCAGCACTTCCATTGCCGCGCGGGATAATGGCCGTTTTACCTGTCGTTCAATATTCAGACGGGGTGCAATATCCGGTGCTGTCCGGAACGCAAAAAAACCGCCTTCAATCTTTGATAGCTCAATACCTGAGCCAGCATCGTAACGCTCTGAAATCATCTCAATCACAGTTTCAAGCTGTTGCTCATCTCTCAGGTAAACCAGCAATTCTTTTGTGCTAACCGGCTCTGGTGAGGCAAAAATACGTGCTTCGATAATACGGGCTATCTGCTGGATATCCATCATCATTTCGATGGTATCTGGTGTATCTGCGCTATCTGCCATATGTGGGTGTGACGCATTATCTGTCATGCGTTCTGTTCCTTTGATTTAATATATACAGGGGCATAGGCATTTGCCTGTCTGATTGTCAGAATACCTTGTTTTGCCAGCTCAAGCGAGGCCACAAAATGAGATGCCACAGCAGAGCGCCTGTCAAGCGGTGTTCCCAGACCAGATGGCAGAAATGACTGTAACACCATCCAGTCTGCAGAACGCCCAACCAGCCGCTCAAGCCGTTCAACCGCATCCTGAACTGAAAATAGACGGGTGGCAGCAACTGTCAATGTACTGGCCTCTGCTGACGAGCGTATGTCGCCATAGGCAGATAGCAGGTCATACAGGCTTGCTTCCCATGCAATCTGTTCTGTTTTTTCAATGGTTATGGCTTTTGCACGGGTCAGCCTGCTCACCCCCAGCAATGGCATATCGGCCAGACGTTTTGCTGCCGACTGCATGGCTTCCAGACGCAAAAGCTGGAAGCGCAGCGCATCTGACATATCAATTACTTCTTCCTGCTGTTCAGGCTCAAGCTCTGGCAAAAGCAGTCTGGATTTCAGATAGGCCAGCCAGGCCGCCATCACCAGATAATCCGCGGCAATTTCAAGTTCGATTTTACGCGCTGACTGGACATAGGCCAGATATTGTTCTGCCAGAGGCAGGATAGCAATTTTGCCCAAATCAACTTTTTGTTCGCGAGCAAGTGATAGCAGCAGATCAATTGGACCTTCAAATCCGTCAAGATTCACAAACAGGGATAGCTGGGCATCACCCTCTGATCTGGCAAATTCGGCCATGCTAGCCCCCTGCCTTCTTTACAATACAATCCTGCCCAGCCTTATTTAGCTTTGAGCAGAGGTCGGTTGCATCTTCTTTACGGACAGGCTCGGACGTGACACGCCAATAGGTAACACCATTTGCATTATCAGCCCTAACAATGCCAAGCGAAATATTATTCAGCCGCGCTTTATGCTTTTCATTCAGAAGCGCTGCTGTCTTTTCAGCTGTTTCCTGAGATCGGAACGCTGCCACCTGTGCAGTAAATAGCTGAATTTCGGTATTTTCATCAATCTTCTGTGTTGTCTGCACAGGCCGTTGCTTTGGCATGAAATCAACCGGATCATCACCTGATTTATCTGTCCTGTTATCAGCCTGAGTGCTATCTGCCTGCTGTTCTATGTCTGACTGGGTGTCGTTTTCGGTTTTGGCGGCCATTTCTGCGGCATCAGACTGTTTCTCCAAAACATCAGAGGTTTGTGCAGTCAATGTGTTAGATGGTGCGTCAATCACAATGGTTTGCTGACTGTCATCTTCGGCATCTTCTGCCACGGGTGTGGGCGGCATTTCAGGTGCCTTGTCGCCAAGTACAAGTGTTTCAACCTGCTCATCTTTATTGTTCAAATCACCGAT
>WTJO01000156.1 GCA_011524805.1 Alphaproteobacteria bacterium | reverse complement strand
GTGCTGTTCAGCCATTTTCATCATGATCATATTCAGGGGCTCGGATTTAATCCGGCTATCTATGTGCCAGAAAATAAGCTGACATTATCTTCGGCACTTGTGCCGCCACAGCGCCTTAGAGACATTCTGTCAGGCTATTACCGGATGCCCTATTTTCCGGTAGATGTGTTTGGCATGTCATCTCATCTAGCGTTTGGCGATTTTCAGCAGACAGTTGAGCCGCTAGCAGATGATATCCAGATTTCCAGCATCGAGCTTAATCACCCTGGCGGGGCATGCGGATATATATGTGCGACGGCTTCGGCTAAAATTGCTATTTTGCTAGATAATGAATTTACCGAGGCACAGCAACCCCTGCTTGCTCGTGCCTGTGAAGGCGCTGATCTGGTGGTATGGGATGGCACCTATACCGAGGCTGAACTGGCAGAGAAAACAGGCTGGGGTCATTCCAGCATTGAACAGGCATTATCATTTTCCGAAATTGCAGATATAGGCCATATGCTGATTACCCATCATGCCCCTGTACGGGATGATGACGAGATGGCCAGATTACAGGCTATATATGCTGGTGACAGGTTGAGCTTTGCGCATGAAGGCATGGCCTTTAGCTTTGATTAGGCGGGCCTGCCAATATCAAATCTATGATACAGCTCGTCAGGGGCTTCATGGATAGCCATTTCTGCTGCTATCGCCTTCAGCAATTCGGCCTCTATTTCTTTGTTTCGAAACGGTGCGTTCTGCCCGGCATCAGAACGCATATCAAATAATCGTGTCTGTGTATCTGCAAAGCCGCCCTGCCGTGGTGAGCGTTTGGCATCTTTCAGGGCAGGTATTTTCAATACAGGCGCACCTTTGGTAAATGAAAAGCCGTAATATAGCTCTGCTGGTACCAGCTCTCTTATCTCGAACAGGCTACGATTATGCATCGGCATCAGCGTATATTCATTTAATGGATGTTGTTCCATATCTTCTGGATATCTGAAATAGCTATACCGGCCATCTGTTGCATTTATTGCGCCGCCAAATATGCCATAAAGGGCAATATGTCGCGGTGTTGTCTCTGTGTTTAACAGATAGGGCAGCAGGGAATAGCCTGTGACCGTATCTGGTATTGGCAGACTGAATATCTCTAGCAGTGTGGGCATAATATCTATTGTCTGGGTCAGTGCAGAAATATGGCTGCCGCCGGCAATCTGCTGTGCGGGATGATAGATCATGAGCGGTATATGGGCGACTTCATTATAGAAAGGCATTCTGTTTTTTGCCCACCAATTATGCTCTCCTAGCAGGAATCCATGATCAGTTGTCAGGATAATCGCTGTATCCTGCCATAGATTACGTGCATCAATTTCATCAAGCAGTCTGCCAAGCTGCGCATCACAGAATCGTACCAGTGCAGCATATCTGGCACGAAGCTCTGCAATCTCTTCTTCTGTTTCTTCCAGTTGCCGATAGCGTGGCCAGTCCAGTATCCTGCCTGTATATCCTGTATCATTATCCTGAAATTCATCTGGTGCATCAAATGGCTCATGCGGATCAAAGGTTTCAACCTGCAGACACCAATTATCCTGTTCTGCATTATTTTCCAGAAAGTCGATTGCCCTGTCTATGCATTTCACCACAGGATAATCACCTTCCGAACGGATGGCGGTACGGTTGATCATGCCCTGAAGACGGTGCCCATCTCTGTTATCTTCAAACTGGACAGGATGATAGCTATCTTTGAAGTGCTGAAGCGGTGGTGTGACCATCGCAATATAGGGGTCTGATTCCTGACCACGGATAAATTCCCAGCTTGAATATCGGGTGTGATATGTCGCCCCGCCATCTTCAAAATAATGATAATGATCAGTAACCAGATGGCTATAGATGCTTGATTTTTTCATCTGGTCTGGAAAACACCTATCAAACGGCTCAACGGGCCCCCAGCTTCTATGCAGAAAATTCAGCCTGCCTGTCTGCATATCGCGGCGTGCCGGCATGCAGGGCAGCGAGCCTGCAAAATGTGTATCAAAGATGGCAGAACGCTGTGCCAGCCTGTCAAAATTGGGCGTTGGCACAGAACCGCCATAACAGGATAGGGCAGATCTGTTCAGACTATCAAAAAGGACAAAAATCGTTTTCATGGCAGATAGTGTTCTATAAAATACTATGTTCGGGCAAATGCTATTTTAACCAAAATGAATATTTGCCGAATTGGGTTTTGCCGTTCATCATATAGTCAGGAGAGGTAGTATAGTATGAACGATATTTTAGCTGGCTTCAAACGGGTAGAATTATGCCATCAGCCGACAGCATTAGAGCAGATGCCACGGCTGACAAAATTGCTTGGTGGGCCCAGATTATGGATAAAGCGAGATGATTGCACAGGCCTTGCAACTGGTGGCAATAAAACCCGCAAGCTGGAATTTTTGATGGCAGATGCGCTGGATGCCGGTGCCGATATGGTGGTAACGCAAGGCGCGGTGCAATCAAACCATGTCCGCCAGACAGCCGCTGCTGCCTGTAAGTTGGGGCTTGATTGCTATGCCCTGCTTGAGCGCAGGGTACCAGATAAGAACGAAGCCTATGAACAAACAGGTAATGTGCTATTTGATCATATGTTTAACACGCAGATTGAATTTCGACCGCCCGGCCTCGATATGAATGCTGAAGCATTGGCGGTAACAGAAAATCTGCGCGCCAGTGGCAGAGCCCCCTATTTTATTCCGGGTGGCGGCTCAAACCCGATTGGGGCGCTTGGCTATGTCGGAGCTGCACAGGAACTGCTTGGCCAGTGCAGGGCATTAGGTCTGGCACCCAAGCTTGTGGTGTTATCTACAGGCAGTGCCGGCACCCATGCAGGTATGGTTGCTGGTTTTCATGCGCTGGGATGTGATATTCCGATAATGGGAATTAGCGTCAGGCAACCAGAACATATCCAGATTGAAAATGTATATAATCTGGCAGTCAACACCGCTGCCCAGCTTACAGATGCACCGCTTTCCAGAGACAGGGTCATGGTAGATGACGGCTATGTAGGCAAGGGATATGGTATCCCCACAAAACAGATGGTGGCAGCCACAAAGATGCTGGCACAGAATGAAGGTATTTTGCTTGATCCTGTCTATTCGGGAAAGGGGATGGCAGGGCTAATCGGCCAGATAGAGTCAGGCCAGATCACAGATGAAGGAGATGTGATTTTCCTGCATACTGGCGGGGCTGTCTCATTATTTGCATATGAAGATCAGTTTTTATCTGCGCATGTTGCAGAGTGAATAATTGATATGTGTTGGACTGCAAAAAGGAGATGGTATGTGCGCAGGACAATATAGCCGGAAAATCTGCTCATGACAGAAGATCAGGATGCCCCGGAGGCAGATGAATTTTTCTTTGAACAGTTAAAAGACCAGTTTGTGCTGTTTTATGCATTAACAATGACAGGCATGGAGGTTATGAGACTTGCCCGCCAGCATTATCTGAAACAGGCAAAAGGTGAAAAATAATAGGTATAACTGAAGCCGTTAACCCTATCACGCCCCTACCAGACAGACAGAAATTAGGCCAGGATTAAACTATCAGCCACAGGATGAACGCAAGTAATGACAGCAGATAGCGCCTCTCAGAAATGGACACGTATTACAGTTGAGCCTGAATTATTACGCACCTTAATGCAGCGTGAAGATGCACGGCCACTGCGCGATATGATGGTCTGGCTTGGGCTTATGGCTGTCTTTGCAGGTCTTACAATGCTAATCTGGGGCAGCTGGTGGGCAATCATACCGCTATATGCCTATGCTGTGTTATATAGCACCGGCTCTCAGGCACGCGAACATGAAACAGGTCACGGAACAGCCTTTAAAAGCAAAGCCTATAATAAATATTTCTTCGAGCTGACCAGCTTTATGGTGTTACGTGAGAGTTTTCTGCGCACACATAGCCATGCCGCACATCATAAATACACCATCCTGACCAGCAAAGACCCTGAAATTGTCACCCCTGTTCCACCTGACTATCTGGCACTGATTCTGAATCTGTTCATGATTGAGCGTTCTTATCGTGGCATGCGCCAGCTAGTGATACATAGCCTGAATAGCGTATCAGAAAAAGACATTAGGGGTGGGCTGACATCCCTGCCTGACGGAGCTTGCACAAAGGCCAGATTATGGGTGTTGATACTGCTTGGCACGATAGGGTTGAGCCTGTATCTGTCATCATGGTTACCAGTTCTGCTGATCGGGCCATTTCCGACCATGTTTGGCGGCAGTTTGAGACATCTTTTTGCGCTGTCGCAACATGTTGGCCTTGCGCAAAATGTATATGATTACCGGAAAAATACCCGCACTATCTATCTGGGCAGGATATTGGGATTTCTATATATGAATATGCAATATCATCTTGAACATCACCTATATCCGAATGTGCCCTATTATCATCTGCCTGCCCTGCATGAGGCGATAAAAGATAGATGCCCGCCTGCCTATAATGGTCTGTGGCCAGTATTGACCGAAATGGTGCCTGCCCTGTTAAAACAACGTACCGAACCAGCCTATTATATTGAGCGGCCAGTACCGGTAACGTGATAAACATGCAGGTAGAATAGCTATCGTTTTCTATGCTTTGTCGACCAGCCGCTTGAGATGGCTTTTGCGGCTTTTACGCTGACGATGTGTAAACTCGACTTTCTCTTCCAGCAGTTAACGCGCAATGTCGACATTGCCTGATTACCCAGCAACCCTCAATGGTCACGCTGGAATTTATCAAGATGTTTACTGAAAGCTTGAAACCGTTCCTTGTACACGCCTAGGCAGAAGTCAATATGTGCGTGTGCAGACTAGCCGGTAACCACTGCCATCAGACACTCTGATTTTTCTGAAAATTTGGAGCGGGTGAAGAGTTGTCAGTACCTTACCCAAGCACCAAGCTGCATCTCTATGTAAGCCTTATCAATAGGTTACGTTAAC
>WTJO01000266.1 GCA_011524805.1 Alphaproteobacteria bacterium | reverse complement strand
CGAAGTGTGTGAATATCAATGCTGGCAATATCTTTACCACCAACCAGATTGCGGCCTGATGTGGGCGCATAAAAGCCTAGCAGAAGATGAAACAGGGTTGATTTACCTGCCCCGCTCTGGCCAACAAAGGCTATTTTCTGGCGCGGACTGGCTGTGAAATTCAACTGGTTCACCACCGCTATATCAGGGCGCGCCGGATAGCTAAAGCTGACATTCTCAAAACAGATAGCTAGCTCTGTATCATCTGTCATGGCTAGCAATATATGCGCATGGCGCGGCTCAACTGTCTGTGACAGCAATTCTGCTATCCGTTCTGCCGCCCCTGATGCACGTTGCAACTCGCCACCAAGTTCGGAGAGCGTGCCAACCGAGGTAGCCACCAAAAACGCATAGAAAATAAACGCAGATAAATCACCTGCACTAATTTTCCCTGCCAGCAAATCACGACCGCCAATCCATAAAATCATGGTAATTGCCGTTATCACCATAAAGATAATGAAGCCTGATAATGCTGCCCTTAGCCGCACCCGCGCCAGACCTGCCTGCAATGCTGCCTCCACACGTGCTGAAAACCGCCCTGCTGCTGTTGTTTCCTGTGCAAAGGCAAATACTGTGCGGATATTGCTAAGCTGTTCTTCTGCTTCTGCTGATACATCGCCAAGGCGTTCCTGTGCAAGCCGTGAGGCAGCCCGCAACCGCCGCGCCAGTATCAGCAACGGCACAACCACGATTGGCACAATCACAGCCACTACAATAGACATTTTCACTGACGACAGTACCACCAGCACCAGCCCGCCACATAACAGGATTACATTCCGCACAGCCATAACCAGCGTTGAGGCCATCACCGTCTGCAAGATGGCTGTATCCGCATTAATCCGCGCTAGAATATCGCCTGTTCTGGCTGTTTCAAACCATGATACGGGCAGGTGTGTCAGATGCACAAAAATGGCATTTCTGATATCGGCAATAACCTTTTCTGCAACATCATTTACAATCGCCATACGCAGATAGCTGCCAATCCCCAGAAACAGGGCAAGCCCTATCATCACCAGCACGGCACTATCCAGAAGCTGGCTATTACCCCCCTCGCCCAGCCCTTTATCTACAATAAAGGCCAGCCCGCGCCCCAATGACAGCAATGCCAGAGACACTCCGATAAGAATAACCACCGCAACCAGCAATCTGCCACGATATCGCCCAAGATAGGGCAGAAAGCGGCGCAATGCCGAGCTGGCGGGGGTGCCGGCCGGTACATGCTTATTCTGGTCTGATGGCTGTTGTCTATCCATAATAGATGCAGACTTAGCACGAAGTGCGAGGGAAGTTAAGATACTGGCTGTTCGGGGCAGGCTATATTTTGTCGCAGTGTTTCAGCGTAAGGGGGCATGAAATTGCTTGCATCTGATGCCAATAGACGGTATATCATCGCCTCTGTAACATTTTATTTATCTATCCGGCATCGCAAACTGCATAGACCGCTGACGCCGAGGAGCAGGAACATGAAAAAAGATATCCATCCTGAATATCACGAAATCACCCTTATCATGACTGATGGCACAAAGCGCAAGACACGCTCAACATGGGGCAAGCCCGGTGACGAGATGCGTCTGAGCATTGATACGCTTAACCACCCTGCATGGACAGGCCAGCAGCGTGTGCTTGGTGCCGAAGGTCAGGTAGCCCGCTTTAACAAGCGTTTTGGTGGTCTGGGCGTAAAATAGCCCGATACCCCATTTGTGGGGACAGCACCGGCCTGTTTGAAAATATGATATAGAAATAGCGCCCTCAAGATGGGCGCTTTTTTATTTTTTAATTCTTTGTTTTTTTCTGTGACCAGGTTCCGGGCCCGCATTTCCGGGCTGCGCTTCTTGACATCAGGCTGCGGTATTCCCACCTGAAGGATAGAGGCAATGATGCCTTGACACGCGGCATGCTTATTAAAGGTGCCACATAATTCACCTTGCTTAGAAAAAGAAGGAGGCAAAGATGACACATCTTGATTTAACCCCATTTTATCGTAGCGCTATTGGTTTTGACCGGATGGCGAATATGGTAGACAGCCTGTTTCAGGCACCAGAACAGGGACAGCCTAACTGGCCGCCCTATAATATCGAAAAAAATGATGAAAACAGCTATCGCATCACCATGGCGGTAGCCGGCTTCGCACAGGCAGACCTTGATATCGTCCTTCATGAGCAGAAGCTGACTGTTACTGGCAAACAGGCTGATGATAGCGAAGATAGACAATATCTATATCGCGGCATCGCCTCTCGCCAGTTTGAGCGCAGATTCCAGCTGGCAGATTTCATCCAGATAAAGGGCGCTACCTTACGGGACGGGCTGCTACATATTGAGCTGGAACGCGAAGTACCAGATGCCATGAAGCCCAGAAAAATCGACATCCTCGATACGGGAACTGTTATTGAGGGCACTGGCAGCACGATGAAATCAAAGCGCAAATAGCCCTGATATCACACTATGATATTGCCCTGTTATCACCTGTCGCAACGATGCGAGGTGGATAGCGGGGCAAGTTACCTGATAGCCATGGCAAGACAATGCAGAATATTTGCAGTTGCACCCCATACGGGCGGGTCTGTGCCTTCAATCACAAAGAAGTCACGCCAGCTTCCATCTGCGGCCTGTCTGCGCTGTGGCAGGTAATTTTCAACTGATAACAGATGCGCTGCCGGACTGCACCATGCGGCCGCAACCTCGTCTTCACAAACGCTCAGCGCAGCTATTAGCCGCGAAGTCGGCACCACAGACAGCCCAACTGCCACATCAACCAGATAATTGGTTGAGGTCAGCACCGGCAGACTATAGCCAAGCCGCCGTACCAGACTGGCAGACAGCCCAATCTCTTCCTCGGCTTCTCGCAAAGCTGTTGCAAATCCGTCGCTATCTGCCTGTTCGGGCTTGCCACCGGGCAAACTTACCTGCCCTGCATGAATACGTAAGTGATGCGCGCGCTGTGTAAGCAATATTGACAGCTGATCCTGCTCTTCTGCAAACAACATCAGCACAGCCGCTTTTCTGGCACCAGAATCAGGTAATTTGCCAGTATAGTCTGGCGGCTTGTCTGATAGGCAGGCGGTTATCTGAGATAGCAAAATGCCTGATGAGATAGCAGGTTGGTCAGCTGTCATCTATCTGTGCCGGCACTATCTGGGATATCTGTTGTCTCAAGACTGAAAAAATGCTGATGGCTGGTAATACCAAGCACGCCGTCGGGATTATGTTCTGCCAAATTGGCAAGCTCGTAATATACAGGATGGGATAGCCGCGCCCGCACACCGCGCTCCAATATCAGATATGGCTTGATTGCCCCGTCACCACCCGTCCTGATTTCAAGGGGAAATTCGCCGCCCAGCTCATATTGTCTGTCAATATTGTCTGTCATGGTAATGACCTGACCATCCTCTGTCTGCTCGCTATGCATGGCGGTAATGATAAAGGCAGCATCTGCAACCTCGACAGGCCCATATTCAACAGGTGTTCTAAGCCAGTGCTGGCCCGTCTCGTCACATGACAGAATCGTGGCAAATAATGCCACCATCCGCTTTCTGGTAATCTCGCCTCCCTCGTGAAACCAGCGCCCGTCACTGTCAATCGTGATGTGAAATTCGGTCAATTTTGGTGTGATGTTCTCTGCCATCAGTCTGTTTTCTGCCAGATAGGGGCGATAATGATAATTTTCCGCGTATTTTTTATCAAAAAAATGGTCGCGCAAACGATTTTCTAACTTTTTGCTTTCATTCTAGCTGTTACGGAAATTATGACACATATCCGGCCAGTTGCAAATTGGACGAAAATTTGTCTGTTGGCGGGCTAGGGTAGGCAAAGACATGAATATTCAATTTAACATAGATTGGCATGGCCATCTGGATATTTCGCAATATGTGCGTGAGGCTGAACCAAAACAGCGCAACGCAGATGTAAGATCTGCCATTTACGGCAGAACTGACGAGAATAACATAGAATTATATCTTGCAGATTGTATCGACACGGCACGCCTCGCAGACCATATATTACACGTTAGGAGATCAGGATATTACCCGGATGTTGAAATCTCTGCATCATATCTATTCTGATGATCCAGTACTATCGCGCCAACCGCGACATTAACCTATCTGCTATCAATGAAAGACAGCCCTGATATGGGGTGTCGATGATACCTGAAATAAACTGCCATCACCTGCCTAAACATCATATATACAAAGCAAAATATAGCAGAAAGCAGGTGTTTGTTTCACGACAGCTAAAACATTTATTGATTTCATAAATAATTTATGTCATTTCCATTTTATCTGGAAAAACATATCTCTGTTTTAGGGCTATCAATGCACCATCACGGGCAAGTCTGTTGGGGGGTCTAATCCATCCGGATGGGGACATGTTTGCGACACGCGAAATAAGTGTGAATTATTGATATGTATATTTATCTGCCGATAGCTGAGGTATCACTGCATATTGCCATAATAATTGGTCTTGGCGGTGGTGTAGGCTTTTTGTCTGGAATGTTTGGTGTCGGCGGCGGCTTTCTGATGACACCTTTGCTGATTTTTTTGGGGGTGCCGGCACCTGTTGCAGTGGCAACCGAAGCAAACCAGATTGTCGCCTCGTCTGTATCAGGCGTGCTGGCACATTGGCGCCGCGGCAACGTGGATTTTCTGATGGGATTCATCCTGCTAGCAGGGGGTGTTGTCGGTTCGTCCCTAGGGGTGCTGTTATTTTCAATATTGCGTGATATCGGCCAGATTGATCTGGTCATCAAACTCTCCTATGTAATTTTTTTAGGTATTATTGGCGCGCCGATGCGGATGGAGCGTGTGCGGGCGATTATGCGCACCCGACAGCCGGGCGCAAAACGGGGAAAATTGCACCAGAATAACTGGCTTCACGGCCTGCCATTAAAGGTACGGTTTAGACAATCCAAATTATATCTC
>WTJO01000248.1 GCA_011524805.1 Alphaproteobacteria bacterium | reverse complement strand
GTCTGCCGGCTCAGGTGAACAGGTTCAGATACTGACCATTCCTGATCAGATATAACCCCCTTAGATATCCGTACTATTCTTACTACCTGATAAATATTCTTGATTTGTTCTTTTTTATGTTTTAGAACATAATAGGAACAAATGAATTATGGAACAAGGTTGGAGGTCAGAATGCTCACCGGAAAACAACATCAGTTGCTGAGCTTTCTTATTGAACACCAGCAGGTGAATGGAGATATCTCGCCTTCTTTTGACGAAATGAAAGAAGCTATCGGCCTTGCCAGCAAGTCAGGGGTGCACAGGCTGGTATCTGCTCTGGAAGAGAGAGGCTATATCCGCAAACTTGCCAACAGGGCGCGTGCGATTGAGGTGATAAGAACACCATCTGGCATCCCCTATCATCCTTCAAATGTGGTATCAGCAGATTTTGGCGGCAATAGCCAGTCTGCGGTAGTTGAACTGCCTTTGCTTGGACGGATTGCAGCTGGCACGCCTATTGAAGCATTATCAGACCCATCTTCATATACTGCTGTACCTCAGAATATGGTGTCTGGCGGTGAGCATTTTGCCCTTGAAATTGTCGGCGATTCAATGATTGAGGCAGGCATTTATGATGGCGATACAGTGATTATTCACCGCACCGAAAGTGCGAATAGTGGCGATATTATCGTTGCGCTGATTGATGATAGCGAAGCCACATTAAAAACCCTGCGCAAGGAGGCTGGTCGTATCGGGCTTGAACCTGCCAACCCCAATTATGAAACACGCTATTTTCAGAGTAATCAAGTACGTATTCAGGGTCGTCTTACAGGGCTTATCAGGCGATATTAATCGCCTTTGCCATGCTTAATTGCGCTTATTCGAAGGCGGCAGGCACTAGCGCTGTGGCTTGGCAAGGACAGGGTCATCATCATATAGGGCAGTTTCAAAAGACGCAGCACTGATGCCAAGCATCACCCAGCCTGAAACTACACAGATATAGAAGCTTGCCAGCGATCTAAATGATAGTCTGCCAGCAATCCAGAATAGCCCGATAGCTATCAGTCCGGACACCCACCAATATGACAACCCGTAATCCGTCAGCAGGCCATCCATCACGATGCCGCAAATAAGCGCAATGAAACACCAGCACAAATAAAATTGTGATAAAACCGCCAGCCTTTCAGGTGACCTCTGCATGGTTTCCATGCTATATCCTCTTGTTAGAATCAACAGCATAATGCGAATAGGTTAATAAAATATGAGTGTTGTCACACGTTTTGCTCCGTCACCAACTGGTTTTCTGCATATTGGCGGCGCGCGCACTGCCTTATTCAACTATTTATTTGCCAGACATTTTGGCGGCACATATCTGTTGCGTATTGAAGATACTGATAAAAAGCGGTCTACAGACGAGGCTATCCACGCCATTAAAGACGGGCTGGACTGGCTTGGACTGGCAGGTGACAGGCCAGCTGTACTGCAATCTGAAAATGAAGTGCGTCATCGCGCCGTGGTAGAGGATATGCTGGCAAGCGGCACTGCCTATAAATGCTTTCTGGATAATGACGAGCTTGACGCATTAAGAGCAGAAGCACGCGAGAATGGTCTGCCGGTGCGCTCGCCATGGCGCAATAGAACAGACCACCCTGAACATGGCAGTTTTGTTGTACGTATTAAAATGCCTGATGAAGGCGCCACACAGATTGATGATCTGGTTCAGGGCAGTGTCAGCATCGAAAACAAAACGCTGGATGATCTGGTGCTTCTTAGAAGTGACGGCACGCCCACCTATATGCTGGCAGTTGTAGTTGATGACCATGATATGGGCGTAACCCATATTTTAAGAGGGGATGACCACCTGAATAACGCCTTCAGGCAATATTACATCTATCAGGCAGCAGGCTGGGATGTACCGGCATTTGGGCATATTCCGCTTATCCATGGCGCAGACGGAGCGAAATTATCCAAACGCCACGGCGCACTTGGTGTAGATGCCTATCGCGAGATGGGCTTTGTACCCGCAGGCTTGCTGAATTATCTGGCGCGTCTGGGCTGGTCACATGGTGATGATGAGCTGTTCAGCCTTGAGATGGCGGCGAGCTGGTTTGATGGATCAGCAATTGGCCGTTCACCTTCTAGGTTTGATATGGATAAATTGCGTGCTGTAAATGCTCACTGGCTACAACAGATAGAAGAAGGCGAGATGGCACAGATGGTGATAGCCTATATGGAAAAACAGGGACATAGCGCCCATGCCAGAACAGCAGGGTGGCTGGAGGCCATGAGCGGACTGTTCACAGAACGGGCAAGCACGGTAGTTGATGTGGCTGAGCAGACAGGATGGCTATTTACCGAAGGTGCGCCTCAATTATCCGATGAAGCGGCAGGCCAGATAGATACAGATGTAAAAGAAAGGCTGTTAAAATTCGCACACTTTCTTGAACAGGCACCCACAAATTCTGATGAATTGAATATTGCGATTGCAGACTGGCTGGCGGCAGAGGGGCTGAAAATGAAAGAGCTGGGCATACCATTACGTATTGTGATGACCGGAAGCAAAAAAGCACCGTCACTAGTAGATATTATTCTGGGACTAGGGGCTGACGAGACGGTAAAAAGAATTAAACAGATTTGCTTTTAGGCATATCTTTACAGTATAATACACCCAACACAGTCGCCATCAAGACTATTCATTAGGGGGTATCGGCGACAGCTTCATATAAAAGGCAGGGCAAACATGGCTAGTAAAAGCAACTCATCTGTGACGGTATCTCTCAACAATACGAATAAATCTGTTGATTTGCCAGTACTTAGCGGCACATTGGGACCTGATGTGATCGATATCAGATCGCTATATTCAAGCACCGATATGTTCACATTCGACCCCGGATATGGTGCTACCGGCTCTTGTATGTCCGGCCTGACCTTTATTGACGGTGATGAGGGTGTTCTGCTTCACAGAGGCTACCCGATTGAACAGCTCGCTGAAAAATCAACCTTTCTGGAAGTTGCCTATCTGCTATTAAATGGCGAATTGCCAAATACCGAACAGAATGATGAATTTACCCATGCCATCACCAATCATACCATGGTGCATGAGCAAATCTCGACCTTCTTCCGCGGCTTTAGACGGGATGCCCATCCTATGGCTATTCTATGCGGTGTGACAGGTGCGCTATCTGCTTTCTATCATGATAATATTGATCACTATGATGAAACCAGCCGGATGATTTCGTGCCGCCGGCTTATTGCGAAAATGCCGACACTTGCCGCCATGGCCTATAAATATTCTATTGGCCAGCCATTCAACTATCCCCAGAACAAGCTAGGCTATGCTGAAAATTTCCTGCATATGTGCTTTTCAGTACCAACAGAAATCTATGAAATTGATCCTGTTGTGGCTGATGCAATGGATAAAATCCTTATTCTGCACGCCGACCATGAACAAAACGCTTCAACATCTACCGTGCGTCTGGCCGGCTCGTCAGGGGCAAATCCATTTGCCTGTATTGCAGCGGGCATTGCGTCATTATGGGGGCCTGCACATGGGGGCGCAAATGAGGCTGTTCTGAATATGCTGAATGAAATTGGCACCAAGGATAATATCAAAACTTTTGTAGACAAGGCGAAAGATAAAAATGATCCTTTCCGTCTGTTTGGATTTGGTCATCGCGTATATAAAAATTACGACCCTAGAGCGCAGGTTATGCGGAAATCTTGCCATGAAGTGCTGAACAAGATGGGCGTTTCTGACCCGCTACTTGAAGTCGCTATGGAAATGGAAGAAATAGCGCTGAAAGACCCCTATTTCATCGAGAAAAAGCTATATCCGAACGTTGATTTCTATTCAGGCATTATTCTCAAGGCAATGGGCTTCCCAACCTCGATGTTCACGGTATTATTTGCCGTTGCACGAACAGTCGGCTGGATTTCGCAATGGAAAGAGATGGTTGAAGATACATCCCAGCGTATCGGCCGCCCACGCCAGCTATATACCGGCCCAGCAACACGCGACTATATCGACATAACAAAGCGATAGGCTAGAATATCTCATCAAGCGCAAAAGCCAGCTGGTCATCATAGCTGGCTTTTTTTGCAAGCAGGTGCCGCAACGCATCAGACGCATCAAACATCTGGGTCTGCCTCTGGCTGTAATCATCCAGCGTATCTATCAGCGCAGACGCAAGCGCATCTGCATTCAGCCGTGGTGGGAAGATAAAAGGATAATGGCTGGTGCCAAGCAAAATATCCGGCAGGATTGGCGTATGCGGCTTGAACAGGAAAGATGAAATTATCCGCGTGAAAAAAGGCATATGATAGGCAGTAACGCCTGGCACGCCTGCCACCGCTGCCTCCAATGTAACAGTGCCAGAGCCGGCCAGCATTATATGAGATGAGGATAACACCTGCTCAACTGCGTCTGATGCACTGTCTATGGTAAGCGGCAATGCCTGAAAGCTAGCCGATATATCGGCTACCATCTGAGCTAGATGTGGCAATATTGGCAATGAAAACCGTATATCTGGCCGTTCTGTGTGTACTATCTGTGCAGCCTGTAAAAATAATGGCAGTAAATGCCTAATCTCTGATGCGCGGCTTCCGGGCAGAAGCGCTATCTGAACAGGGCTGTCAGGTATCGGGCGCTGTCTGTGCCAGCCTACCGGATGTCCCATATAGGCAAGTGCCAGCTTATCTGTATCAAACAGTTCCGGCTCGAACGGAAACAGGCATAACATCGCATCAAAAGCAGTCTCAAAATTACGTTTGCGCCATGCCCCCCATGCCCAGATGGTAGGTGCAACCACATGAATGATACGTGGCTGATAGGTGCCATTCGCCAGATAACGGCGAAGACGCGTTGCAAACCGCACAGAAAACCCTTTTGAATCGACAGTGAAAATATAATCTGGCCGCTGGCTATCAATCTGCGCAATAAGCCTGTCGGCAAGCTTGTTCAGCCTGATGATACTGGCCAGTGCCGCCCCTATCCCGATAATAGATAGCTGGCTCATATCTTCACTTGAGTTAAGCCCGCATGCCTGCAT
>WTJO01000162.1 GCA_011524805.1 Alphaproteobacteria bacterium | reverse complement strand
GATTTAGGTTCTGGTATCTAACGATGTGGGGGTTCAAGTCCCTCCGCCCGCACCACAGCTTCTCACCAAACAGGCATGCGGACGTTAGACTATTTTTCGGCGAACGTCAGGAGCAGAGGCTTCATTCAACATCACGGCTAGGCGACATTACGTCAATATGGCAATGATAATTGGTGCGATACATGCATAACGCCATAAGCGCATCAATATGATGGCGCGTCACCATCTAACACACTGGGCATGATAAGGGCATAATAATGAACATCACTGAAACTCTAAATAAAGGTCTTGAGCGTGAATATGAAATCGTGCTTAGCGATGCAGAATTATCTGCAAAAATCACCGCACGGCTAGATGAGGTTGGCCAGACAGCAAATATCCCGGGCTTCAGACCGGGCAAGGTGCCTGCCGCCGTTGTAAAGGCGCGTTTCGGTGATCAGGTTAAAGGCGAGGTTATCCGCACTGCCCTTGATGATGCCGCAAAAGATGCGATTGAAACAAATGAATTGAAGCTGGCTAGCCAGCCACGTCTGGATATTGTCAGCTTTGAAGATGGCAAGGATTTGGTCGCAAAATTGATGGCCGAGGTAATGCCTGAGATTACTATTCCTGATCTGGCAACACTTGATGTTGAGCGCCCGACCATGTCGGTTGCAAAAGAAGAAATTGACGCCACCCTTCAGCGTCTGGCAGATGAAAATCGCCCGACAACAAAGGTTGAAACAAAGCGCAAGGCAAAATCAGGCGATGTTGTGCTGATTGATTTCACCGGCCGGATTGATGGCGAGGCTTTTGAAGGCGGGTCTGCAACAGACCACATGCTTGAGCTAGGCTCAAACAGCTTTATTCCCGGCTTTGAAGATGGGCTTATCGGCGCAGAAGCTGGCCAGACAATTGATGTGAAGGTAACGTTCCCCGAAGATTATCAGGCAGCGCATCTGGCAGGCAAGCTGGCCATATTTGAATGTCCGGTCAAAGAAATCCATGAACGTGGTGATGCCAAAATTGACGATGAGCTGGCCAAAAAGCTAGGCTTTGACGATCTGGCTGCACTTACTACGGCTGTAGATGGCCAGCTAGGCCAGCAACATGCGCAGGCATTAAGAGCAGCCGTGAAAACAAATATTCTGGACGGTCTGGCAGAGACGGTCGATTTTGACGTGCCGCCATCTTTATATAGTTCGGAGTATGAGGCAGTTATCCGTGCCATGAAGCCAGAACTTGCCCAGCATAATCACGACCATGACCATGACCATGACCATGACCATGACCACGATCATGACCACGACCATGACCATGATCACACACACGAGCCACTTGATGCCAGCCTTACAGATGATGAAAAGTCAGAAGCGAATGACATCGCCATGCGCCGTGTGCGTCTTGGCTTGCTAGTTACGGAAATTGGCCAGCAGGCAAATGTCGAAGTTACAGAAGAAGATGCGCGTATTGCCGTATTTGAACAGGCACGCCGCTTCCCGGGGCAGGAGCAGCAGGTACTGGAATATTACCAGAATAATCCTGATGCGATGAAACAGCTGGCAGGCCCGCTTTTTGAAGAAAAAGTGATGGATTATATTCTCGAGATCGCAAATGTAACCGATGTAGAAACAACAGCTGAAGCGTTATATGCCGAAGCTGAAGCATCAGCAGCAAGACCTGCGGCCAAGAAGGCGGCAAAGAAGGCGGCTAAAAAGGCAGCAAAATCTACTGCGAAGAAAGCAGCTGCAAAAAAGCCGGCAGCGAAAAAAGCAGCGAAAAAAGCCGCCAAGAAAGCCGCGGCCAAAAAATAATTTTTTGCAATCTGCAAAAAAAACAGCCAAACCATATCGTCAGTCCTGTTTAGGGCTGGCGATTTTTCATTTAATACCTATCTAGATAGCATAATGGCGGTTTGCTGCGCTAATTTATCCGGTCACACACCGGAGGATTTGACAGAGATAAAATAAGGTGTCAGACACATCAATAAGATGACATGAAATATGAATTATGTTCAGATGTGGTCAGATAAGCAGGCCTGCAAGTTGCAGGATAAAAGTGAATTTCAGGACAACTGGCATTGTGCTGAAATCAGGTAAAGGAACGAAGAAGAATGATTGAGCCTACAAATTTGAATCTGGTGCCGATGGTAATCGAACAGACAGGCAGGGGAGAGCGGTCATTTGACATCTTCTCGCGCCTGCTAAAAGAGAGGATCATCTTTCTAAACGGCCCTGTTGAAGACAATATGGCTTCGCTTGTATGCGCCCAGCTTCTATTTCTTGAATCAGAAAACCCGAATAAGGATATCTACATGTATATCAATTCTCCGGGCGGGGTGGTGACATCCGGTCTGGCGATTTATGACACCATGCAGTATATCCGCCCGGATGTGGCAACTGTATGTATGGGACAGGCGGCCTCAATGGGATCGTTATTGCTGACCGCAGGTGCCAAGGATAAGCGCTATTCATTGCCACATGCGCGTATTATGACACATCAGCCCTCAGGCGGTTTTCAGGGTCAGGCAACAGATATCGAGATTCACGCCAAGGAAATTATCAATTTGCGTGGCAGATTGAACGCCATTTATGAAAAACATTCAGGCAAGACAATCAAGCAAATTGAAAAAATCATGGAAAGAGATACCTTCATGTCGCCAGAAGAAGCGCTGGATATGGGGTTGATTGACGAGGTTGTAACAGAACGGCCAGACGCTTCATAATCCTGATTAATAACAGGCTGGAAACTGTCATGATGTTTACAGGCAGGTCACAAAGTTGACATCTGGCATGTTTTTTGTTGAGAAACCATAAAAGTCCTGTCTAATATAAAGAAGACAAGATAAAGATGACCAAAACCTAGATGGCAGGGCAATCACCGCATAACGCAGGCATCATCTCGCTGGAAAAATAACATGGCAAAATCAGAAGACGAAAATTCATCCACCCTTTATTGCTCATTTTGCGGAAAGAGCCAGCATGAGGTGAGAAAACTGATAGCAGGCCCGACTGTGTTCATCTGTGATGAATGTGTCGAGCTATGTATGGATATTATCAGGGAAGAACATAAGGGCAGCATCGAGAAAAGTCATGATGGCGTACCAACACCTGCTGAAATTAACAAGGTGCTTGATGATTACGTCATCGGTCAGGCAAAAGCCAAACGTGTATTGTCTGTGGCGGTACATAATCATTATAAACGGCTTGCAAATGAAGGCCAGACAGGCGAGATCGAGATCGCCAAGTCGAATATCCTGCTGGTAGGGCCTACTGGCTGCGGTAAGACATTGCTTGCACAGTCTCTGGCACGGATGCTTGATGTCCCGTTTACCATGGCTGATGCAACCACGCTGACTGAAGCAGGCTATGTTGGCGAAGATGTCGAGAATATTATTCTGAAGCTGTTGCAAGCCTCTGACTATAATGTCGAAAAAGCACAGCGCGGCATCGTGTATATTGACGAAGTAGATAAAATTTCGCGCAAATCAGATAACCCGTCTATCACCCGCGATGTGTCAGGTGAGGGGGTTCAGCAGGCTTTGTTGAAAATTATGGAGGGCACGGTTGCCTCTGTGCCACCGCAAGGGGGCAGAAAGCACCCGCAACAGGAATTTCTGCAGGTAGATACGACCAACATCCTGTTTATCTGCGGGGGCGCTTTTGCCGGTCTGGACAAGCTGATATCGGCGCGTAATTCGGGCGCAGGTATTGGCTTTGGTGCAGATGTGCGTGATCCAGATGATCGCAAAATTAGCGAGCTTCTGACCAGCCTTGAGCCAGAAGATTTGATAAAATTTGGCCTTATTCCTGAATTTATCGGCAGACTACCTGTTATTGCCACACTTGAGGATTTGGATGAAGATGCGCTGGTGCGGATTCTGACAGAGCCTAAGAATGCACTGACAAAACAGTATAAAGCCCTGTTTAATATGGATGATGTCAATCTTGAATTTAGAGAAGATGCGTTGCGCGCCATTGCACGCAAGGCCATTGAACGAAAGACAGGCGCTCGCGGTCTGCGCTCAATTCTCGAAAATATCCTGATGGATCCTATGTTTGATATCCCAACCGCAGAAGATATTGCCGAAGTGGTTATCTCTGAAGAGGTGGTAACAGATCAAACAGCGCCATTGATTGTGCATACATCTGGAAAAAAAGAAGCTAAACCGGCTAATTAGTCTCATAATCTTCATGATGGGCAAATGCTTGGCTAGCAGATGCTGGCTATAGCGTAAACCCTGTCATCTGTTATGCAAATGCGACAAAATGGTTCTATCGGATCATTATAGCGCATGAGTATACTAGATCATATTATATTACGTATCACTAATTTATCTTGTGAGTGGTAATCTGTGCATAATAACAGGCATGGTTCTTGCAAATTGTGGAATAGCATTGTGAAAGGCTTGAATTTTCCTGTTCCGATGCACATTTAATCGGTAGTGGCCATTTTGCTGCTAGAAACATTTGAGGTTTATGATGACAATAACTTCTTCTTCCCGCATCCCTGTTCTGCCCTTACGCGACATTGTTGTATTCCCGCATATGATTGTGCCGCTTTTTGTCGGGCGGGAAAAATCGGTGCGTGCGCTAGAAGAAGTAATGGGAAGCTCTAAGCAAATTCTGCTTCTTACCCAGACAGATGCAGCAACCGAAGACCCTGAAACAGGCGATATGTTTGCTGTTGGCACAATCGGCAATATTCTGCAATTGCTCAAACTGCCAGATGGCACGGTCAAAGTGCTTGTCGAGGGTATTTC
Organism: Alphaproteobacteria bacterium; assembly: GCA_011524805.1. Classification (GTDB taxonomy): domain Bacteria; phylum Pseudomonadota; class Alphaproteobacteria; order Puniceispirillales; family Puniceispirillaceae; genus WTJO01. The sequence continues at coordinate 292 of WTJO01000162.1, read as the reverse complement.
ACGTGCCAAGGTGGACGATATTACCGCAACAGAAGGCTATATGATAGCTGATGTGCGCGAATATATTGAAGATGACGAAACAGATTCTGAAACAGTTGCGCTTGGCAGAGCGACAATTCAGCAGTTTGAACATTACATCAAGCTGAACAAGAAAATAGCCTCCGAGGTTATGGTTTCTGTGAACCAGCTAGAAGATACCTCTAAAATTGCAGATACGATTGCCTCTCATCTGGCAGTAAAAATTGCCGAAAAGCAGAGTCTGCTTGAAATGGTTGACGTACAGGAACGTCTG
>WTJO01000065.1 GCA_011524805.1 Alphaproteobacteria bacterium | reverse complement strand
GTTTAGGGCATAAATCATACAATTGCCAGCTTGCAGAATCTGCCGGGCATAGGCGGTTTTTTTGCGCTATGGCCTGAGATTGAGCCACTATCATTCAGAGCTACACAGACTTCTGCCTATGCGGTGATCATCATGGTGACATGGCAGTGGACTCCGTTTGCGGTGCTGATTGTCATGACCTCTTTACAATCTGAAGATCAACAGCAAAAAGAAGCTGCGGTGCTGGATGGCGCCGGTGTATGGGCACAATTTGTGCACCTCACCCTGCCGCATCTGGCGCGGCCTATTGCGATTGTTGTTATGATTCAGGCGATTTTCCATCTGTCACTTTATGCCGAGATTGAAATTGTAAGCCGCGGAAATGGTAATAAGAACCTGCCCTATCTAATAGGTGAATTTGCCTCAAATAATATCGGGGCGGCCAGCGCCACAGGCATTCTGGCTGTGATATTAGCCAATATTGTTGCGATTTTTCTGTTACGCATCATTGGCAAGAGCCTGATGGATTAAAGGAGCGGTTGCATGTCATCATCTGCGCATACAACTAAATTTGGCAAGATATTCTGGCCGCTTCTGGCCTGGATTGTTGGGCTGATGTTTTTCTTTCCCATTTTCTGGATGGTACTGACCAGCTTCAAGACAGATGCGGATGCGGTAAAGCCTGAATTTCTGTTCATATTCACCCCAACATTGGAAAATTATCTGAATATGACCGAAAATTACGATTACTGGCGATTTGCCATTAATTCGGTCATCACCTCAGTCTTTGCAACGGCCTTTACGCTGTTTGTGGGCGTGCCTGCAGCCTATGCAATGGCCTTTAATCCGAGCCGCCACACCAAAGATATTCTGGTCTGGATGTTATCTACCAAAATGCTGCCTGCGGCCGCTGTGCTATATCCCATGACCTTTCTGACAAAGAATATGCTGGGGCTGTTTGATACACATTTTCTGGTGATTATGGTGCTGGCGCTGATTAATCTGCCAATTGTGATCTGGATGCTATTTACCTATTTCAAGGAAATTCCAAAAGAAATCATTGAGGCTGGCAAGATGGACGGGGTCAGCATCTGGGGAGAAATGCGGGATATTGTGTTACCGCTTGCGTGGGGCGGGCTGGCCTCTACAGCGCTATTATGTTTCATCTTTTGCTGGAATGAAGCCTACTGGACAGTACGCCTGACCACCACAGATGCTGCCACCTTGTCAAAACTTATTGAGGGCAACAGAGCGCCTGAGGGGCTGTTTTTCGGACGGCTTTCAGCAGTATCAACCGCTGCTGTCGGTCCGATTGTGGTGCTGGGGTGGTTCTGTCAGAAACAGCTTGTGCGCGGCCTGACATTTGGCGCGGTGAAGTGATCCTGACAGAGATCCGGGGGGGTTAAGATTATGTCTGTGCTAACACCTGAATTTGAATTTGTCGACGGGGCGGATAATTCGATCCGCTATCTTGAGCATGGCTGGCCAACCGATCTATGCAGATGGCATAATCATGAGGTACTGGAACTTCATCTGATTGTTGAGACACGTGGCAAAACCTTTGTCGGGGATTATATTGGCGAGTTTAGCCCCGGTGCGCTATATCTGATAGGTCCCAACTTACCGCACAACTGGGTGACAGATGAATTTGGCACTCAGGAACCAACCATATTGCGCGATATGATGGTTCAGTTCCATCTGAATACTATCAAGGATCTGGTGTCTGCCTTTCCAGATTTCCACGAGCTTGACGGCTTGTTACAACGCGCTGCTGGAGGCATTGAATTTGTTGATTTTGACAGCCAGATCGCCCAGCACCATCTGGCGGCAATCCGTGATGCCAAAGGGGCTGACAGGATTGTTAAATTTCTGGCGTTTATGCTGCTTGTAAATGAGCATCCAGAGCAGAAAATTCTATCTGTCGCCAATTCGGACTACCAGCATTTCAATACGCATCAGTCCAATATTGCCCGTGTGGTTGATCATATTATCAATAATTTTGCCGAGGATATCAGCCTTGCCCAGGCAGCCGAAATGTCCAATATGAGCATGACTGCCTTTGCGCGCAATTTCCAGAAGCTGACAGGTAGCCGCTTCATTGATTTTGTTACCCGTGTGCGCATAGGCCAGGCCTGTTCGATGCTTCAGGCAACAGACGAAAAAGTTGCCACTATCTGTCATGAGGTAGGGTTCAAAAATCTGGCGAATTTCAATCGCCATTTTCTCAGAATTAAGGAAACAACACCCTCTGCATATCGGGATTACACCCGCTCTGAATTGCAGAAATGAAAGAAGTAGACGATGTCAGAAACTGAGTTATTTCAGACAGATTATGACAAAACTGATTGTGCAATAGGCATAGTGCATCTTGGTTTCGGGGCATTTCATCGTGCCCATCAGGCTGTATTTATTGATGATTATATGCAAAAGACAGGTGATTTGTGCTGGGGGATCGCGGCTGTCAATCTGCGCAAGGCAGATGCGCCTGCATTTCAGAGTGCTGCACGTGCAGCAGATGGCTATGTGCTGAAGACGATTGCACCAAATGGCGCGGTTGATTACCGGATGGTGCGCTCTCATCTGGCATTTTTTGACGCTAGTTCTGACGAGGAAGACAGTTTTGATATTCTGTGCGCCCCATCAGTTCATGCCGTTACAATAACAGTGACGGAAAGCGGCTATTATGTTGATCAGGACTGGAAACTTGATCTTGAGGCAGCCCCTATTGCAGATGGCATTTTGGGCAAGAAATCAGAAACTGTCTATGCCTATCTTGCCGAAGCGCTGGCACGGCGGGCACAGCATCTGGACGCGCCCCTGACAATTCTGTGTTGTGATAATATCCGCAGTAACGGGGATATACTGAAAGACGCCCTGCTAGCCTATATTAAGGCTCTGGGTCAGGCCGAACTGGCAAGCTGGGTTGAAAAAAATGCTATTTCCCCCGCTCGATGGTAGATAGAATTACCCCTAGAAGCACGCCCGAGCTGCATACGGAGGTAAGCCGTCTATTTGATTCTGAAACACTGGCACCTGTGCATTGCGAGCTATTTACCCAATGGGTGATTGAACGGAAATTTGCATCAAAAATGCCTGCGCTGGAGACAGTTGGCGTTCAAATGGTCTCAGATGTGATGCCCTATGAAGAAGCCAAAATCCGTATCCTGAATGGGGGGCATACAGCACTTGCCTATCTTGGCGCGCTAGCAGGCCATACCACCTTTGATCAGGCCATGCGCGACCCTAGCCTGAGGGCACATTTTGATCGCTGGGAAAAGGCCGAAGTGCTGGAAGGGCTGGGTGATAGTATCCCGTTTGACACTTCTGGCTATTTGGGCGAGATTGCACAGAGATTTGAAAATCAGGGTATTGCCGATCATCTGGAACGTATATGTATGGATGGCTATTCTAAAATGGCAATTTATATCAGACCTACACTTGAGGCATGCCTTCAGAAAGGAATTGTGCCTGAAGCAGGATATGACTGTGTTGCCTCATGGGTTATCAATGCCAGACATTTTAAAAATGGCAAAAGTGCAATCCCCTATCATGAGCCATATTGGGACAGGCTTCAGCCTATGATAGCGCCCGGAAAAGAAGAAGAAATAGCGTCAGACCCACATATCTGGGGCGATCTTCCAGAAAGATTTAACAGCTTTGTACCCGGCCTTGTGGCCGCTATTCACAGGATGGAACAAAAATGGCAGGCTTAACACTTCGTAATGTTGCCAAAAGCTATGGCAGCACCAATGTCATTACCGGGCTGGACCTTGATATCAAGGATAGTGAGTTTGTGGTGTTTGTCGGCCCGTCCGGCTGCGGCAAATCAACCTTGCTGAGAATGATCGCTGGTCTGGAAGACATCAGCGGCGGCACCATCTCTATTGGCGATACTGTGGTAAATGACGTTGCGCCCGCAAAGCGCGGCGTAGCGATGGTGTTCCAGACCTATGCGCTATATCCGCATATGACTGTCTATAAAAACATGGCCTTTGGGCTGAAGCAGGCAAAAACACCGGCAGATGAAATTGACAGGCGGGTAAGGGCAGCAGCAGAGATTCTTGAAATATCGTCTCTGCTTGACCGCACACCGCGCGCACTATCTGGTGGCCAGCGTCAGCGTGTTGCCATCGGGCGCGCAATTGTGCGCGAGCCTGACGTATTTCTGTTTGACGAGCCACTATCAAATCTTGATGCTGCGTTGCGGGTGCAGACACGGATTGAAATTGCCCGCCTGCATAAACGTCTGGGCACAACTATGATTTATGTAACCCACGATCAGGTTGAAGCAATGACGCTGGCAGATAAAATTGTGGTGCTGAGAGATGGCAATATTGAACAGGTCGGCTCTCCGATTGAACTGTATGAAAAGCCGCAAAATATGTTTGTCGCACAATTTATCGGCAGCCCGAAAATGAATTTCTTCAGATCAGAAGATTTAAGCGAAACAGGCAATGCGCTATTGAAAGGCGAAGCAGATATTCTGGGTATCCGGCCTGAACATCTAAGGCTTGCCGGCAAATCAAAGCCGCTATTGACGGCCACCCCCGATTTGATTGAAAATCTGGGTGAGGTTGCATTGGTGCATTGCAAAACAGCACGCGGCATGGAATTTATCGCCAAAACAACTGATCTGTCGGCCTTTCCTATCGGCAAGGAAATTAAGCTGACAGCAGATAAATCTATGCTTAGTTTTTTCAATAGCACAAGCCAGCAAGCTGTATAGGTAACCCTGCGCACAGAAACGATATTATATGGCATTTTACATCGGCATAGATCTTGGCACCTCTGCAATAAAGGTCATTTTGCTTGATGAAGAGCAGCTAGAACATGCCGCGATTTCGGTGCCGCTTGATGTGCTTCGCCCACATGCTGGCTGGTCAGAGCAGACGCCAGATAGCTGGTGGCAGGGCGTAGACAGTGCGCTTGACCAGCTGGCTCAGACCTATCCCGAAAAAATGGCCAGCCTACGGGCAATTGGGCTGTCCGGCCAGATGCACGGGTTGGTCGCGCTTGATAAGGACGATACTGTCCTGCGTAATGCCATTTTGTGGAATGATACACGCGCCAGCGCCGAAGCAGAGGCGCTAGATAA
>WTJO01000215.1 GCA_011524805.1 Alphaproteobacteria bacterium | reverse complement strand
TAGACAGAAACGGCAACACTCTGCTATCGGACAGTGAGATATATAATCAGAAGTCTCAGCACTATTACACTGAGTATAAGTCCTTTGAACCGGTCACTATTTCGCTTCAGCGATTTGCAGCAGTGACTGAAAATAATCCCACCGCGCTTGAAAATTTTGAGAGCAAGATCACGGTGCTTGGACCTAATTGTGAGAAAATAGGACTTTATCGAAATAAACTTATCGGTGAATTCAATGCTGACTTCCTAATAATTATGGATATTGTCGAGATGGGTATGAGGGTGAAAAACGATGGCCTGGTCATGTTCGCCCGTAACCAACTAAAACCGAACGCAATGTCTTTTGAAGATTTACTTGAAATTTTAAGTAACGATTTATCCCTCAATCGCAATGTGGTGGCTGAGATGATTGAGCCAGAGTTACGTGCCCAGTTTTTCAATGGTAATTCTATCCCGCTTAACTCTGTAGCAGAATTTGCTTTACTTGCCTTTTCAATAAGGGGCGGTAAGCTGGTTACTGAAATCGATGAAATTTTTATTTTTACCCCTTATTCCCAAAAAGGTCTCATGAATAGTCCTAATACTATTTTGTTAACCTCTGATGGCGAGGTGCTTACCATACCAAATTTTGACCACAGCACGGCAACGAGTATGTTAAACCGTCTGGGGCTAGCAGTAAATGTGATAACCCTATCTGATGTGCTCATATCTTCCGGTGACCGATGCACTGTTGATCAGGCAGGTTGGTGGAGCCAAATCATTAATGGCGGAAAACACCGCAGGTGTCCGTTTTCAGATATGGTTCAGATGATGATTGAAGATAATACCTTCCATCTTATAAATGATTATAAGAATCAGTATGTTGTCATTCAGAAAATTAGACGGATTCTGAACGGCAAGGCTAATAGGGCAGCTAGTTAGACAGCTGAGCAAAAATATTTTTCCTTATCCACAACGAAATATCTGAAACTGGTATGGTTCTTGTAAGTGAAGAGGTGTGCTGACAATAGCACATAACTTACCAGGAAAAGGATCAACGGACATGAAAAATGAAATTCTGGATGCGAACGAAGCACTTGTGTCAAAAATTCTGTATGATTTTGATCATGAGTTGCAACTGAAGTTTTCATCTAGCCTGTTCCAGTTTATCCTTGCCACAGATGAAATATCCTATGGCATGTTCCATGATACCATCAGACAGGTCTGGCGCGATGCAGGGCCTCTGGGTCTGCGCCGGCATCTTAAGGCAGAACTTGCTGACCTTGAGAATGTACAAGCACGAAAGGCACAGAAAGCCAGCTCGTAACAGAGACATCATGGAAACGTAAAAAAGGGCAGTTGGCTATCCGACTGCCCTTTTTCTATGCCCGCATATGAACAGGATTATGAGGCTGGCTGGCGGCCACGTTTGAACACGCCTGTTGCTGTTGCAATCAGCCTGCTTTTGCTATCTGTTATCTGGCCTTCTGAGAAAAACACATTTTTGCCGCCACCTGTCTTTGTGGCGCGGGCTGTGAGCAGGCCGCCCTCAATTGTGGCGACAGCAAGAAATTGTGTTGTCAGGGACAGAGTCAGGCCGGGCATTAATGCCAGCGGCGGGTCCTCATAGCTGCCCGGTAGTGCCAGTGCCACATCAAGCATCCCCATCATTGCGCCACCATGAATGACCCCTGCCGGATTTGTATGCTCTGGCGCAGGCGTCAGCGTCACGATGCCCAGCCCATCCTGCCAGTCGCTCACCTTAATGCCTGTTGCCAGATTAAATCCGTTATACTGATTGATGGCTTTGATACGTTCATCTGTCATTATGGCTGTTCCTATTTCTGTCTTCTGGTTCTGCCCATCGAGAAAAATTCATCATTGGGGCGCATCGAGATCAGATTGGCCATTCTGTTAGACAGGCCAAACAATGCCACAATGGCGCCAATATCCCAGATATCTTCATCACTGAAGCCATGCGCTCTTAATGTGTCAAAATCATCCTCATCAACCTTGTCCGAATGATGGCAAAGCATAATCGCAAAATCCAGCATCGCTTCCTGACGTGGTGTAATATCTGCCTTTTTATAATTTGTGGCTACCTGATCTGCTATCAGAGGCTCATTTTCATAAATGCGCAAAATTGCACCATGGGCAATCACACAATATACACAGTTATTCTCGGCAGAGGTCGCAACAACAATCATTTCCTTTTCTGATTTGCTCAGCCCTGAGGGGCGTTCCATCACTGCCTCATGGTAGGCAAAAAAGGCTCGAAGCTCGTCAGGCCGGTGCGCCAATGTCAAAAAAACATTCGGGATAAAGCCTGCCTTTTCCTGAACATCACGCATCATTTGCTGAATATCTGCTGGCAGGCTGTCAAATTCAGGCACGTCATATCTGCTAATAGGGGGCATCTATTTCTCCGTAATCAACTATGCTGTTACCACTCTAGAACATCGAAAATATCGACTGCAAAGAAAAATGATGGCAGTCTGGATAAATATCAGCCTAGCACAGGAGAGGGCATGTCCGGCATAGATGAGATGATGCGGCGTATTTCAGAGAGCTTTAATCAGCAATCAGCAATGGCAACCTTGGGCGTCGTGCTTGAACAGGTAGAAACAGGGCAGGTCACGCTAGGCCTTTCCTATGCTCCGCATATTCTCCAGCAGCAGGGCTTTATCCATGGTGGCGTGATATGCAGTGTGCTGGATAGTGCCTGTGGCTATTCTGCGCTATCTGTTGCGCCTGACGGGCATGAGGTGCTGACGATAGAGCTGAAAACATCATTTTTGCGTCCTGCCAGTTCAGGCCGCTTGCTGGTTAAAGGGCGGGTACTGAAAGCAGGCAGGCGTATCAGCTATACAGAAGCAGAGGCTTTTACAGAAGAAAATAACAAGCAGATACTGGTCGCCAAAATGAGTTCAACCCTCGCTATTGTGCCTATTTAGGCAGGCTAGCAGGGAACAGTGTCACTATGCGCGCTCAAGCGCAATCGCGATACCTTCGCCGCCGCCAAGACAGATAGCCGCAATCCCGCGTGATGCCTGTTTGGTATCCATCGCATTTAGCAGGCTGACAATAATCCGCGCACCTGAAGCTCCGATAGGATGGCCAAGCGCACAGGCGCCACCATGAATATTCACCTGCTCAGGGGCCAGCCCCAATTCGGTAATAAAGGCCATCGCCACCACCGCAAAGGCTTCATTAACCTCCCACAGATCAACTTCATCTTTCTGCCAGCCGATTTTTGCCATCAGCTTTTTTGCAGCATGTACAGGGGCTGTTGTAAACCAGCCCGGCTCGTGGGCGAACACTGCATGGCCTGCAATGCGCGCTCTTACCGGCAGGTTATGGCTGTCAATCTGATTTGCCTCGGCAAGCACCAGTGCCGCCGCCCCGTCAGAAATTGACGATGAATTGGCAGGTGTGACTGTGCCATCTGTCATAAAGGCTGGTTTGAGATGGGGAATTTTTTCCGGTCGTGCAGATAGGGGCTGCTCATCTATATCAATGTGCTCAATCTGTTTTTTATGGCGTGTCTCAACAGGTGTAATCTCAGCAGTAAATATGCCTGACTGCTGGGCATGATGCGCACGGGCAAGCGATTGCAGGGCAAAGTCATCCTGCTGGGTGCGCGAAAACTGATAATGCTGGGCGCAATCTTCTGCAAATCTGCCCATCAGCACACCCTTATCATAGGCATCTTCAAGCCCGTCAAGAAACATGTGATCGCTCATTTTGCTATGGCCAAGCCGCGCGCCTTCCCGCAATTTTGAAGTAAGATAGGGAGCATTGCTCATGCTTTCCATGCCGCCGGCAATTACAATATCAGCTTCACCTGCCTTAATCTGGTCATGGCCAAGCATCACGGCCTTCATGCCAGAGCCGCACATTTTATTGATGGTTGTGGCAGGGATAGACTTGCCCAGACCGGCATGAAAGCCGGCCTGACGTGCTGGCGCCTGTCCCAGCCCCGCAGGCAGCACACAGCCCATAATCACCTCTGATACGGCATTATATTCAACCCCGCTATCCTCTAGTGCCGAGCTGATAGCCGCACCCCCTAATTCAGGTGCACTCAAACCGGACAGGCTTCCGTTCAGCCCGCCTATTGCAGTGCGTCTGGCAGATGCGATAAAAACCTCTTTCATGGTGGCTATTCTCCGGTGAAATGTGGCGGACGTTTCTCGCTAAACGCGGCCATGCCTTCTTTCTGGTCATGGGTAGAAAACAGCGAATGAAAGGCACGGCGTTCAAATAGCAACCCTTCATGAAGAGAGGTTTCAAGGGCTCTATCAACTGCTTCGCGTGCCAGCATGACACTTGCCTTGCTGAAGCTGGCGATAATCTCGGCCTGTTTAAGTGTCTCTTCAAGCAGGGCTTCGGGGCTAAAAATACGCGCTACCAGACCGGTGCGCTGAGCTTCTTCAGCATCCATCATCCTGCCTGTGAGGATCATATCCATAGCTTTTGCCTTGCCTATTGCGCGGGTAAGCCGTTGTGAGCCGCCCATCCCCGGCATCACGCCAAGTTTAATTTCCGGCTGTCCGAATTTTGCCGTCTCGCCTGCATATATGATATCGCACATCATGGCCAGCTCGCAGCCACCGCCAAGCGCATAGCCATTTACAGCCGCAATTTTCGGTGTGCGCAGTGCGGCAAACCTGTCCCATTCTGCAAACAGATTTTCATGAAAGCTATCCATATAGGACAGGCTGGCCATCTCTTTAATATCTGCCCCTGCGGCAAAGGCCTTTTCATTGCCTGTAATCACAAAACAGCCAATCTGCCTGTCTCTGTCCAGCGGTTCAAGCGCATCGCATATATCTGTCATAATCTGGTTGTTCAGAGCGTTTAGTGCTTCCGGCCTGTTTAATGTGACCAGTGCAATTTTGCCTCTCAGATCAAGCGTTATCACCTTTTCCATGATGTCTAGCTCCGTTTGTTACAGATATTGTCAGCTGCGGCTGCGGCTTTCAAACCGCGGCAACATAGCCGAAAAATCGCGTCCCTGCCCATCTTCTTCTTCGACAAACTGGCGATATAGCGCCAGCGCCAGCGCCCCCATGGGCGTATCTGCATTTACCGATTCAGCTGCCTGTTGTGACAGCCCCAAATCCTTAACC
>WTJO01000025.1 GCA_011524805.1 Alphaproteobacteria bacterium | reverse complement strand
GCTCGTATTCGGGGTGCTGAGGTGAAAAATGACCAATCTTAAAGTCTTTGTCGGATTGCTGAAATTGACAGAATCTGTTGCTGACGAGCTTGGTCTGAGCGGTCTTACAGCCAGTGACAGAAAAATTCTTGAGTTGCTATGGGAGCATTATTCAAACGAAGATGCTGTGTTTACGGTCACCTATAGAGATTTGCTAAAAACATCCCGGAAGAGCGGTTTCATGTTCTCAAAGGCGCAGCTTTATAAAAGTCTTGGCAAAATGGTAAAGATGGGGCTGGTGAAAAAAGAAGGCAGTGAGAGAAGCCGAACCTACCGTTTTATCTGTTAGGGTGATGTGCCTGAATCACCGCACTGATGAACTTGAAATGTATATGTGGGCTATGGGGAATATATTCTGCCAGTGTTAGACTTACAGGAATGAGCAAACATTTATGCGTACACAGGTTGTGATTATCGGGGCAGGGCCAGCTGGCTTGCTGCTTGGCTGTCTGCTGGACAAACATGGCATTGATAATGTTGTTCTTGAACGCCAGACAGCGGACTATGTGCTGGCGCGTATCAGAGCTGGTATTCTTGAGCAGACAACCGTGGACTTAATGCACCGGCTGGAGGCAGGCGATAGGTTAAGTGCAGAAGGCATTATCCATCACGGTGTCAATATCGCCTTTGACAAGAAGATGGAAGCGATACCGTTAGGGGCATCAACTGGCGGCAAGGTTGTTACAGCCTATGGCCAGACAGAAGTGACCAAAGATCTATATGACTTGCGCATTGCAGGACCTAGCCAGACCTTTTACCAGGCAGAAGATGTCAGCCCGGCTGACTTTGATACAGACAGCCCATCAGTAAGCTTCCGCCATCAGGGTACAGAGCATCATATTGATTGTGATATTATTGTCGGATGTGATGGCTATCACGGGGTGAGCCGCGCTTCTGTGCCGGAAGCGGCAATTACGACCTATGAGAAACTCTATCCCTTTGGCTGGCTTGGCCTGCTGGCAGATACGCCGCCTGTTGCGCATGAGGTGGTCTATGCCAATGATGTGCGCGGTTTTGCGCTTTGTTCGATGCGCTCAATGACCAGATCACGCTATTATATTCAGTGCGATACCACAGATACGGTCGACGGCTGGTCAGATGATGCGTTCTGGGATGAATTACGCCGCCGCCTACCAGCCGAACTGGCAGAACCCATGATAACAGGACCATCTATTGAAAAATCAATCGCGCCGTTACGGTCATTTGTGGCTGAGCCCATGCGCTTTGGGCGATTGTTGCTGGCAGGCGATGCCGCCCATGTGGTACCTCCAACAGGCGCAAAAGGGCTTAATCTTGCCTTTTCGGACATTCATTATCTTATCGAAGCGCTATCCGCCTTTTTTGCAGACAAGGATGATAGCGCATTATCCGAATATTCCAGACGCGCACTAGCACGAATCTGGAAAACCGAGCGGTTTAGCTGGTATCTGACCAATCTGACACACAGGTTTAATGATGATCCGTTCGAGCAGAAAATGAAAGAGGCAGAACTGGCCTATATCACCACATCCGAGGCTGGCAGGATTTCTCTGGCTGAAAATTATGTTGGTCTGCCGCTTTAGCTAGCTGAAATCAGATGAAGATCATACTTCATCGCTTCTACCTGCAATGTTTCCTTAATATCGCGGCGAATGCCAATCCAGCGCATATGAAGCGAATTGCGCATAATTTCCTCATCTGAGGCTTTGAATTCATCTGTAACAGGTGCCCATCTCATAAAGGCGTCTGAGCTTGATTGAAAGGCCAGCGCAGATGTTGCCGCCTCAGCCCACGGCATAACAGAGGCGCGCTGGCGGGTTCTGTTTACAACGTCCTGAAACGCATCAGGATCAATATCTTCGTGCTTGTCAATATCCGGCGTAATTAGAACCTGCTGTGCAATCCTAACAGCCAGCTCTCCTGCCTGCTCGGCAGATAATTGGCCATCTCTGAACATGCGCGCTGCAAAGAACAGTGATAAGTCTGAAACACAGGCGGCAAAGAAATGTGATCTGGCAGTGCGTAAGGATACAAGATAGGTGTCATCTTCGAATAATTTTGGCCAGCTTGTGCCTGCCCGCGTCTTGATATAGCCAAACAGTGTTGTCTGAGATACAAAGGCAGATTGCTTTGCTGTAAAATCAACCACAGAGGGCAGGGAATTTAATGCCGGTCTTGGTTGTAGACCTAGCTTGTTCCGGAGGGTTAAGAGCAAATTCATCATCCGCATTTGCACCTGTCTTTGTTATATTTAAGCCAATAAATCCATAATGTATCTTTGACTTTATTAGAATTTCATAATACTGTAACTCAACGTCTTTAGGGGGGAAAGTATTAAAGACGATGTAGGGGGAGTTTCGCCAGCGGCATTTATGTGGTCTGATGGCTCCTTACTGCATGTAATACCAAATCCCTATCGATAAGTTTGTAACGTTTTTGAGGGGGATAATATGTCTTCAAAACAAGATGCGCATTGGGCAAAGACCAAATCGCTAACCTTTACCACACTTGGTATCTGGGCGATTTTGTCATTTGTCATTCACTGGTTCGGGGAAGGGCTGAATAGTAGTGCCTTTCCGGGGGCCTATTTCATGGCAGGTATGGGCTCACAAGTAGCTTTTGCCATTTTGGTATTTTGGTTTGCCAGTCGTCAAAACCAGATTGATGAAGAATTTGGCTTTGGTGAAGACTAGGAGGCATTAATGTTAAAATTAGATGGTGGATTTATCCAGAATCTAGGTCGGGTGTATGGTCTGTATACGCTTGGCTTTTTAGGTTTTGTTATCCTGATGGCCATTCTTGAGGCAGCTGGTGTGTCAAACACTGTGATTGGCTGGCTGTTTGTGGCTTTCACTGTAGCAATTTATGCCATGATCGGGATTTTGTCCCGTACCATGGAATCTAGCCAATATTATGTCGCCGGACGTGAAGTTCCGGCAGTATATAACGGTATGGCAACAGCTGCTGACTGGATGTCAGGTGCGTCATTCATCGCGATGGCCGGGGGTATTTACCTCAAAGGTTATCCATATATGGCGTTTCTGGTAGGCTGGACAGGTGGTTATGTGCTTGTTGCATCGCTGATTGCGCCATATCTGCGGAAATTTGGCTGCTATACCGTGCCGGACTTTATCGGTACACGTTATGGCGGCAATCTTGCGCGTCTTTGTGCGGTTATCATTCTTGTTGTGGCGTCATTCACCTACGTGACTGCCCAGATTAATGGTACAGGTACAGTGGCGGCGCGTGCGCTTCAAATCCCGTTTGAGCTGGGGGTCTGGATCGGCCTTGCCGGTATCCTGTTCTGTTCAATGCTTGGCGGCATGCGTGCTGTGACATGGACACAGGTTGCCCAGTATATCGTGTTGATCATTGCCTATCTGATTCCGGTGTTCTGGATGTCAAACAAGCTAGGCTATGGCCTTATTCCTCATTTTGCCCAGTTCGGCGCTGTTGAGCGTGTTCAGGAACTTGAAGCCATGCTTGGTGTCGGCACAATGATGCCAACTGCCGAAGCTCAGGCCGAAGCAGGCAAGCTTGCGGCATTGAAGGTAGGCATTAATGATGCCAGCGACACGCTGATGGCAAAGTGGAAATTCTTTACTCTTGTATTGTGTATGATGGCAGGTACTGCCTCATTGCCACACGTTCTGATGCGGTATTTCACAACCTCGTCAGTAAAGGCTGCCCGTCAGTCTGTTGGCTATTCACTGCTGTTTATCTGTCTGTTATATCTGACAGCACCAGCATTGGCGACCTTTACAAAGCTGTCACTTCTTGACCCGAATGTTGCGACATCCATCATTGGCAAATCTATTGCCGATGTATCAAATCTTGAATGGATTCAGCAATGGAGCAATGTTGGCTTCCTGAAGGTTGTTGATGGAAATGGTGATGGTATCCTGCAGATCAATGAATTCTTCATGCGCGGCGATATTGTTGTGCTGGCAACTCCGGAAATGGCCGGTTTGCCTTATGTGATTTCAGGTCTGGTGGCTGCTGGTGGTCTGGCAGCTGCGATGTCAACTGCTGATGGTCTGTTGCTGGCAATCGCGAATGCGCTGTCACATGATCTGTATTACAAGATCATTGACCCGAAAGCTGATACAAAAACGCGCCTCATAGTAGCACGTATTTTGCTGTTGGTAATCGGTGCGGCAGGTGCGTTTGTGGCTTCTATGAAGCTTACAGGTATTCTGGGTGCCGTGGCATGGGCGTTCTGTTTTGCAAATTCAGGACTGTTCTTCCCGCTAGTGCTTGGTGTCTGGTGGAAGCGTGCCAATCGTGCAGGTGCAGTTGCAGGTATGATTGGTGGCTTTGGTGCCGGCGCATGGTATCTGTATATGGTACAGTTTGGTGGTATGACACCATGGCTGGGTATTGACGGTCTGCGCTTTGGCATGATCGGTATGCCAATCAGCCTTATTCTGATGATTGTTGTCAGCCTGATGACAGAAGCGCCAGATGCAGAGACACAGAAAATGGTCGAAGAAATCCGCATTCCAAGCGGCAAGACCGTTGTGTCCTAAGCAGTAACAGGCTTATGTAAAACCTAATTAGCGGAGCAGGTTCATCCTGCTCCGTTTTTCTTATACATCGGTTTATTTTTGTTTTAAGAATATAGTTAAGTATGATTGGCGCTATGAACAGAGGCAAATAATGAGTGCAGAATTTCCATTAATTATCATTATTTTTGATTATCTGCTGGGGATGATCATGTGGACGCTTGTAGGCAGGTTCGGGCTGTCAATCTTCATGCATGAAACATCAGATTTTTTCTTTATGAGAGTGTTTGTGAAATATACAAATCCTATCATAGCACTATTTAGACCTGTCACGCCTGCCTTTCTGATTGATAAGCTTCATCCGCTCTATGTGGCGTGGTTTTTCTATATGATAAGGTTTTATGTGATGCCGCTTCTGTTGGGCTATAGTGTAATGGGTGTGCTGTCCTTCCCGCTTGAATCTGAAATATCGCTGGCGATTTATGATATTGGTAATTTACTGTTTACAAAAAATGAATAGGTGCAGAACGCACAGATAAATCGCTGGATAGACAAATAATGTTGCCAAACACTTGGCTTTGGACGGTCAATTTCCATGCAGGAAGGCTTAGGT
>WTJO01000225.1 GCA_011524805.1 Alphaproteobacteria bacterium | reverse complement strand
ATGTGCAGTATCTACCACAATCACATCTACACCAGCCGCAATCAACGCCTCTGCGCGTTCAATGCCGTCAGCACCTGCACCTGTGGCGGCGGCAACAAGCAGTCTGCCCCCCTCATCTTTTGAGGCAAGCGGGAAATGTTCTGCCTTATCCATATCTTTTACGGTTATCAGCCCGACACAGCAATTCTGCTCATCTACCACTACCAGCTTTTCGATTTTGTGTTTATGCAGAAGCTGTCGCGCCTGCTCGGCAGAAGTGCTTTGCGTGACGGTTACCACCGGTGATGTCATCAACTCAGCAATCTTCTGCGTCATATCTGTTGCAAAGCGCACATCACGATTGGTCAGAATACCAACCAGCGTGCCATTATCTTCAACCACAGGCACACCGCTTATCTTGTGATGGCGCATCAACTCAATCGCCTCGCCCAGTGATTTATCCGGTGCGATTGTATAGGGATTTACCACCATGCCTGCTTCATAGCGCTTTACTGCGGCGACTTCGCGCGCCTGTTCTTCGATGGTGAAATTTTTATGGATAACCCCGATACCGCCAGCCTGTGCCATGGCGATGGCCAGCCGCTGTTCTGTAACCGTGTCCATCGCCGCTGAAACAAGCGGCATTTTTAGCGAGATGGCGCGGGTAAGCTGGCTGGTAATATCAACATCCGCAGGTAGCACCGATGAATAGCCGGGTTCTAGTAGCACATCATCAAATGTAAGCGCATCTTTGATTTTTGAAGAATTATCTGTCATCGCGTGGTTACGTCCTTAGATTTTCTGTGAGCTGACCTCACACAAACTTCCCGCCTCAAAAAGCGGTGGAAAGAGGGATAATCTGATGACGTCGGACACTAGCATATATCAGACAAAAACACCAGATATGTTTTCAGTGCCTGCCCTATTGGACAGCCCTGCCTGTCAGGATAAGATGCCGCTTAGCCGCTATATCAGACCCTGTTCGTCTGGTGCATCTTCGGGTCGTCTATATCCAGTTGCTAGAAGATAGGTTTCAACTGATTCAGCACGGCTTGCCGCCGGCTTCAGATAGCGCACTTTTTCAAATCGCTGGTTAAGAGAGGTCATAAAGTCGCCATCTGCCCCGCCTCTGAAGGCTTTGGCAAGAAAGGTGCCGCCTTGTGTCAGCACATCTTCTGCAAAATCAAGCGCAATCTCAAGCAGTGCCATGGTGCGCAAATGATCTGTCTGGCGGTGGCCAGTGGTCGCCGCAGCCATATCGGACAGCACAATATCTGCCTTGCCGCCAATAGCACTAGTGATCATATCAAGGCTTGTCTCGTCCGTAATATCACCTTCGAAAATCTGCGCACCGGCCACAGGATCGGTCGCCAGCAAGTCAATACCAACCAGCTTAGCCTTGCCGGCATCCAGCTTGCATCGCCTTGAGACAACCTGTAGCCAGCCGCCGGGCGCACAGCCCAGATCAACCACCGCCGCATGTGGGCGCAGGAATTTATGCTTATCATCCATCTGTTCCAGCTTTAGAGCCGCACGTGAGCGGTAGCCGCGCTTTTGCGCTTCTGCAACAAACGGGTCATTAAGCTGTCTGGTAAGCCATCTATTTGATGACGGCTTTCTGCCACGCATATTTTTCGGCTGGATAGTCAGGCCTGTCTTGGCCCTGTAGGAACGCCCCGAGCTTCCCTTTTTGCGCGGTGGACCGCCTCTGGAACCTGCCCCAACCATATTAGGCCGCCACCAGCCGGAAGAAGGATTTGATACCGCGCCATATGGCAGAAACAATCATGCCCAGATCACGGCTTATACCCAATGTTGCAGGTACAAGAAACAGCACCAGTGCAGTGGTTACCGCCAGCCCGAAGACAATGGTTGTCGCCATTGGAATTAGGAATTGCGCCTGAAGCGATGTTTCAAACATAAGCGTTGACAGCCCGCCTATGGTTGTCATTGAAGTCAATAAAACCGGTCTTAGCCTGTCAATCGTACCCTGCACCACAGCATCTTCTTCTGTTTCATTTTCTTCTAGTTCGGCGCGCCGCCGCTCAATTGTCGCTACCAGAATAATCGAGTTATTCACCACAATACCTGACAGTGCCACAAGCGCAAACATGGATAGAATATTCAGATTTAGCCCCATAACATAATGGCCAACCACCGCGCCTATCAGACCAAAGGGGATCATAATCATCACGGCAAAGGGACGTGCCCAGCTGGCAAACACCCATGCCAGAATAACATAGATAGAGACCAGCGCCAGCATTCCGCCAGTAGCCATATCGGCAAAGGCTTCACCTTGCTCCTGATCGCGCCCGTCAAATCTGTATCTGAGGTTATTATCACGGACATATTCGCCAAATGCGCCAGAGGTAAGTGCCTCAACTGCCTGAGAGGTGTTAATCACATCATCATCAAGCTCACCCTGAATAGCGACCTCTCTGAAGCCGTCCTGTCGGCGGACAATCGAAAAGCCAAGCCTGTTTTCAACTGTAGCCACCTCGCCAAGCGCGATATACTGGCCAGTTGGTGTAATCAGCTTTAGCTGACGCAGTGAATCTGTTGCAATCTCGTTTTCTGGCAGGGACAGACGCACAGTTACCACCTCATCGCCGCGCGGGAACCGTGTCACCACCGCCCCGTCCAGCGCGGCACGCACCTGTGCGCCGATTGACTGAACGCTAAAGCCTAGCGAGCGTCCTAATTCGGACAATCTGATAATCCGCTCTTCAGCACCATAATCCAGATTCTCCTCAATATCGGAGGTGCCGGGCAAGGCATTGGCAATCTGGATAATATCCTGTGCTGATGCTTTCAGGGTGCCAAGCTCATCCCCCAGAATACGGATATCAAGCTCTCGGCCGGGCGGCCCGCCTGTTGGCGCTCTAACTGTCAGCCGCTCAACCCCTGCCTGCGGAATAATCATCGATTTATAGCTATCGACAAAATCCTGAACCCTGACAGAACGCTGGTCTGCTGTGATAAGCTCAATAACAATCCCCGCCCTCAGATCATTCGAACCACCTGACGGGGTGCCATCTTCTCCTGCCGATACGTTGGTACCCAGCGCACTATAGGACAGCTTTACCAGCCCGCCCTGACCGTCTGTCAGGCTGTTTTCGGTCTCAGCCAGTGCCCGTTCCATCTCAACCAGCATCATGTCGGTCTGGCTTCTGGTAGACCCAGCCACCATCCGCACGTTGGCAAATACCCTGTCTGCTTCTGGTGCCGAGAAAAATACAAAGCCGACCCTGTTGCTGGTCATCATGCCAACCGCTGTCATCAACAGCCCGACAGCAAAGGCAAAGGTCACATATCTATATTGATAAGCAGCCCTGACCAGAACGCCAAACACCCTGTCTTTGACAAAATCAAAGCCAGCGTCAAATTTCTGCCTGAACAGGTCAAACCCGCGTGCCAGTATATTTTTCTTTTTGCTACCAGAATGACCATAATGCGCCAGATGGGCAGGCAGGATAAAGAAACATTCAATCAGGCTGGCAACCAGCACCGCACACACAACCGCCGGAATCGCCGAGATGATCACCCCGATAATGCCCTTGATGGTGAATAGCGGCAGAAAGGCCGCCACCGTGGTCAGCATCGCAGATAATACCGGTGGCCCCATCCGCTTTGCCGCCAGAATAGCCGCATCCTGAATATGCAAATTGCGTTTTTTGCGCAAATATTCTGCATGCTCACCAATAACAATCGCATCATCAACCACAATGCCCAATGCCATAATCAGCCCGAATAGCGAGATCATATTGATCGACTGGCCAGAGCCAAGCATCACACCGAATGTTGCCAGAAACGCAATGGGAATGCCGGCCGCCACCCAGAAAGCAATCCGCATCGGCAAAAATAGAAATAGCACCAGCACAACAAGCAACAGGCCTGTTCCGCCATTTTCAATCATCAGATTGATACGCTCGGAGATAAGAATAGCAGCCACATCATGCTGTTCTATCTTCATGCCCTGCGGCAGGATATTTGATTTTTCTTCAACATAGCTCTGGACAAGCCGGTTTGTTTCCAGAGAGTCGCTGGTGCGGCCACGCTGGATATGAATTTCAACCGCAGGCTCGCCATTACGGCGCAATAATGTTGCTGGTGTCTCATAGGTATCTGTCAGAGTGGCTACATCGCCAAGCGTCACAGAACTGCCATCTGCCCGCACCAGAATATTCACATCATGATATTCTGCCGCCGTTTTCCGCAAACCGAGTGATCTTACCCGCAAGGCACCATCTGCAAAGCGGCCAGCAGGCACATCGACAGAACTGCTGGCAATGGCGCGCGATATATCCTGCAATGTCAGACCGAGACGTGCCAGTTCTGCTTCTTTAATCTCAATTCTGATTTCTTCATCTGGCAGACCTGAAAATTCTACTTTGTCCACCCCGCGCTGAAGCAAATCTTCTTTTACAGTTTTGGCATGATAGCGAAGCGAGCTAAGCGGGAACGGGCCTGAAATGACTATTCGCGACACGGTGTCATAAAATTCTGCCTTAATGACTTTCGGTGCTTCTGCATCAGGCGGAAAATCAACCTGTCCCACAGCTGCCTCTACATCGGCAAGCGCCTTTTGCATATCAGCGCCAAATGTAAATTCAACCTGAACAACCGCATTGCCTTCAAATGAAGACGACATTACCTTTTTTACATTTGCGATTGTGCGTAATTCAGGCTCAAGTGGCTGCACAATATTACTGTCAACATCTTCTGCGGTCGCGCCTGACCAGTTGACACTCACCGCGATGATTTCAACATCAACATCAGGGAAAAACTGTTTGTTTAGCCTGTCTGCCGATGCAATGCCAACCACCAGCATCAATATCATAAGGATATTGGCGGCTGTGCGATGACGGGCAAAAAATTCGATAGCGCTACTAAACATCAGTTAGATACTTTTCTATTTGCTGGCAATCCGCACACGCAACCCGTTTCCGATACCGGGCAGACGTGTTGATATAACCTGCTCTTTTTCTGCAATATCACCTGTTACCCAGATGCGGCCTGCGGCGCGATGCACAACCTCGACAATGCGCTGGCTAGCGCGTCCATTTCTGGCAACAAACACCAGATTACTGCCCACCAGCGCTTCTTCTGGCAGTTCAATCACATTAATCAATTGCCGGCCTGTAAAGCTGACCTGAACAAAGGCGCCTGGCGGAATAGCAGTCTCGCCGCC
>WTJO01000219.1 GCA_011524805.1 Alphaproteobacteria bacterium | reverse complement strand
ACAGGGTGAGCTGTCCAAGATATACGCAGATTATGCAGATGAGCCACTGATCAGTTATTGCAATACAGGTCACTGGGCAGCCACAAACTGGTTTGTGATTTCTGAAATTCTGGGCAATAAGGATGCCAGATTATATGACGGCTCGATGGTTGAGTGGACAGCCAATGGCGAGAATCCGCTTGAACAGGGCCAGTCAAATATCGACAAGATCAAGAATTTCCTCGGTAAACTAACAGGCTAAGGACGGTAACAGCCAATAACCTCTAACAAGATAGCCATCAGTACTTCCCCTCCCTGATGGCTATTTTCTTTTTTTATTCTTCAGAATATCACATGATAGACACACAAATATGCAGAGAATGTTATGACGCAGACAGCAGAACATCACTATCAGATCAGCCAGAAGACCGGATTTGGCCTGCTTGGGCTGGCGGCGATAACGGTTCTGTGCCTGATTTTGCTCGATAGCGGAATAGCAGGGGCAGGGCTATTTATTGTAGGCGGTGCGCTTGGCGCGATGTTTTTCGGGGTGAGTTTTGGCTTTGCCTCTGGCTGGCGCAATTTTATTACCTCTGGCGATGGTATGTCGCTGGCAGGCCAGTTTGTGCTTATCGGTCTGTGCGCTCTTCTATTTATTCCGGCGGCCTCTCTGGGTTTTAATGTTGCACGCACCATTGCGCCTATTTCAGTCTCACTGTTTATCGGAGCTTTTATGTTCGGGATAGGAATGCAGCTTGCCAATGGGTGCGGCTCTGGCGTGCTGTTCAGCTTTGGTGGCGGCTCACAACGGATGGTATTTGCGCTGCCTGCCTTTATAGTAGGCTCTGTGATGGGCGCGTGGATATTGCCAGATATGCTAAGATGGGGGTCAGTTGACCCTGTAATTATCGCTGATGGCTGGAATATCTGGGCTCAGCTTGGGCTTACCCTGTTGCTTGTAATTGCGGCGATAGCTTTTTTCTGGCGGGCAGGCAGGCGGGCAGGCGGTCAACTCTCTCGCAGAATGCTAACAGCCTGCATTGTGATAGCGCTATTATGCTGGGGCGCGTTTTTGCTGGCAGGTCACCCTTGGGGCGTTACCTTTGGCTTTACCTTGTGGGGCGGCAAGATTGCACAGGCACTTGGCGTGCCGATTGCGCAGACAGAATTCTGGTCATGGGCAGGGCCTGCACGTGCGCTATCTCATTCTGTGCTTGCAGATGCCAGTTCGGTGATGAATATCGGCATGCTGATAGGCGCGTCCGGATGGGCAATATATACCACCCGCTTTGGTCAGGCCGGCTGGCCACCTGCAGGTCAGGTGATGGCGGCTATTATTGGCGGGCTGTTAATGGGAGTTGGCGCACGGCTGGGCTTTGGCTGTAATATTGGCGCGTTTCTGGGCGGCATAGCATCTGGCAGTCTGCATGGTTGGGTCTGGTTTATCTGCGCCTTTGCAGGCAGCTATATCGGTATATGGTTGCGCCCCTATTTTGGATTTGAACAGGCAGGACAGCGTCTATCAGGAAAGGCACAAGCATGAAGCATTTACTATCTCGCTGGCCAAATGTGATCTTCAGCCTGCTGGTGATAGGCTTTCTAGGGCTGATTGTAAGTGATCATCTGACTTCCCAGACACTGGCAGGTATTAATTCGCCAGCGCGTGCCTCTGGTGCCTGTGCGCCATGCGGGGCGCCCTGCAAATCTGAATAAGTGCCGATAGACAGGCTGTTATTTTCGTGGCGGCTGGCTGGCAAGCACCTGTTCTACCACCGGATGAGCCCGCATCACTTCTAGAAAGTGTGTCAGATTGGGTCTGCCTTCACGCAAGGCGGTCTTATCTGTGTCCCAGCGATGCAGCATATAAAGATAGAAATCAGCTGCGCTAAGGGTTTTGCCGCAAATATAAGGAGATAATTCTGTCTCCAGATAGTCAAACAGCCGGTAATTAAACGCCTTTGCAGTCTGTCTTATATCATCGAGAGAGTCGGTGCCGCCATATTGATAATTATGATGCTGTCTATGATAGCCCGGATAGATAGAAGTAGCCATCAGGGCAAGAAACTGGTTGAAGCGGTCACGTTCAGCTGTGCCAGCCGCTGGTGCCAGCCCGTCATGTCTGTCAACCAGATGATAGACGATGGCCATAGTTTCATAAATGGCATGACCTTCGGGGGTGATCAGCACAGGGATACGGCCAAGCGGGTTTAATGCGCGGAATGCATCTGACTTTCGTGCCTCATCATCCGGATATTCGACATCATAGGTAATATTGGCCTGTGTAAGCAAAAATTCAACAATCAGAGAACCAGCCCCTGAACGGCCATAAAGTGTATATTTCGTCATATTCAATCCTGTTTGCTAGATAGCTATGGTGGCGGTCACACCCGCATCAACCAGTAATTCTGTGCCAGTAATATAGCGTGCCTCATCAGAAGCCAGAAACACAACAGCATTGGCAACATCCTGTGCCAGCCCCATTGCACCAGAAGGGCTCTGATTATGCCGCATCTTCACAAAGCCGTCATAATCACCGCCAGCATATTTTTGTGCCATTCTCTCAACCATGGGGGTAAACATCAGCCCCGGCAGAACGCAATTCATTCTGATTTTGTCTTTTGCCAGCAGGATGGCACTGCTACGGCTATACTGGATCATCGCCGCCTTGGCCGCATTATAGGCAATTTGCGGCTTGCCAAGATGGCGGATACCGGCGATTGAGGAAATATTGACAATTGCCCCGCCACCATTGGCTTTCATATGCGGAATAGCGGCTTTTGAGGCCATTACCGCGCTATCAAGATTAAGAGCAAATTGCTGTTGCCATGCAGATTGTTCAACATCTTCTGGCGACATGCGTTCTGACTGGCCTACATTATTGACCAGCACATCAATCTTGCCGTGACGCGATATAATTTCGTCAATCCAGTTATTTACCTGTGTTTCATCAGTGGCATCACATAGGCTGAGATGACAGGTGCCGCCCTCTGCTTCAATCTGGCTACAGGTCAGGCGGCCTGCAGCTTCGTTCAGATCGCTACCTTCAATGATACCGCCCTGACGGGCGAATAGACGTGCTATTTGCTGGCCATTGCCCAACGGTTCGGTCTCAGGCCCGCCTATGCCGCTAATGGCAATCACCTTGTCTTTCATACTAAGCATGGATAACTTCCTGTGATTATAAATACATAGACTAAGGCTAGCGTGAAGGCTGATTGGCGGGCAAGCAAATTGTAAATTTCGCCAGTTTTCCCATTTAATATTTTCACAGAAAATGCCTAATAATTCTCTTTGATAATATCGGCTGGCATGTTACCCATTTTTGCAACAATATATTTCTGTGTTTCGGGGTGTAAGCCTGAAGCATCTACCAGAAAAAAATAACAGCGATATAACAAAGGGGTCAGGGATGTCTGTAAATGACGTCATCATGTCGGCTTTGCATGAAAATAATGTGGAATTTGTTACCACTGTTCCATGTAAACAGCTTGCAGGTGTAATTGAAAAAATCGAACAGGATAGCAATATCCTGCACGTGCCATCAAATCGTGAAGATGAAGGCATGGGGCTATGTGCAGGTGCGTATATGGGCGGCAAACGTCCTGCTATTATCATGCAGAATACGGCAATTGGTGTGACGATTAATGCGCTAGCGACACTTATTCAGTATTATCATATTCCGCTGCCGATGCTGATTAGCTATCGCGGTGAAATTGGAGAGCCTGTGGCCTGTCAGGTGGAAATGGCGGTTCATACAAAAGCACTGCTGGATCAGATGAAAATTCCCACATATCATTTTCACGCACCAGAAGATGCAAACGAGCTGTCTTTGATACTTAATCACAGCTTTATGGCGCGTAAGCCAGTGGCAATATTGATGGATGCACAATTCTGGGCGAGGGCATAACGATGATTAGAAGTGATATTCTGAAAGAACTGGTTCCTGTTCTGTCTGACCAGCTGGTGGTTACCAATATCGGTCTGCCAAGTCAGGAAATGCATATGCTGGATGACCAGCCAACCAACTTTTATATGCTTGGCACGATGGGGCTTGCCTCGTCAATCGGGCTGGGGCTGGCACTGGCACAGGATAAAAAGGTCATCGCCATTGATGGTGATGGTTCTGTGCTGATGAATCTGGGCACCCTGCCAACCATTGGCAATAATGAATGTGATAATTATATCTTGCTGATCATTGATAATGGCAGCTATGGCTCAACAGGGGATCAGACAACCTATTCAGGGATGAAAACATCTCTGGCAGAGGTCGCACGTGCCTGTGGATGTGCGCATGTTATCGAATGTAGCGCTGAAGAGACAGTTGCGGCTGTCACTGATGCAATCGCAGGCGATAAGGGCACAATTATCATCTCAAAATGCGAATCAGGAAACATTCCGGTGCCTGTTATCGACAAAGACCCTGTGATGATTAAAGAAAGGTTTATGGCCTCCGTTAATGCTTAGATAACGGCATTATCTCAGGAGCTTACCATGACCTCATCAAAACCGGCAGTAGCGCCTACTGAAGACCAGCAGGCGCTTTTGCTTTTGGCAATCAAAGAATTACTGCCTGTATTCTCGGATTATGAGAATCCTATCGTGCGATCTGACGGTGATGTGGTTATACCGCTAAATCCTATATTGAAGCAGAATAGAGCTGCATTCAAAGGGCTGGCAGATGCCTTTTCCGAAATGATGAAACAGGATGTACGCCCGCGCATGTCCAAAACATGGGTTGAATAAATTCAGGCCTGTTTTCGTCGATTTGCTACAGAGTTTCAGACCATGATTAGGTATGTGTCTGCGTCAAATTGCCCCTTTTCACGCCAATAGTGGCTATCTGGCGGAAAAAGCTAAATTCTATAGGCTGCTGATCTTGCATTTTTCTCTGGCTTCGACTAATCAATACACGAATTGAGATTCCTGCAATTCTGTCCTCGGGGTGAGTAAAATGGCAGACTATCTTGGCGAATATCTTCCTATCGCAGTATTTATGGCCATTGCCATCGGCCTGTCTGGCGCCTTTATCATAGGCTCGTTCCTTGTTGGCTCGCAGAAACCCGATATTGAAAAGCTGACAGCCTATGAATGCGGCTTTGATGCCTTTGATGATTCGCGCAAGCCTTTTGATGTTCGGTTCTATCTGGTGGCTATTCTATTTATCATTTTTGACCTTGAAATTGCGTTTTTGTTTCCGTGGGCAGTAGCCCTTGGGGATA
>WTJO01000187.1 GCA_011524805.1 Alphaproteobacteria bacterium | reverse complement strand
GGCCAGTATCAATACTGCCCCTGATAGGGCGATGATGGCCAGTCTCTGGCGTCTTGGGTTTGCAGCTATATCTAACATGGTTCAAATTACTATTCTGCAATTTAGTGTCACTTTGTCATACTCGCTAAGCAGGGCAAAAATAAATCCTTGCTAGTGTTTTTTTCATAGCATAAAAAGGGCTTTTGGCGTAAACCCAATCGTCACAGTGACCCAAATACTTTTTAGACGTTCTAATGCACAATTTAAATTAGTCGTTAACTCCAAAGTTTGCGTTTGCTTGCGAGCTATAAGCATTGTTTCAAAGGCTACCGAAAAAATGATGTGCAGTTATTTATTCAAATTCTCATTTCGGCGGAAACTGTTAACAATATTGGTGTGCATTGGCATTACAGGATTTTGCTCTCAAATAATAGCCGGAACAACTGCCGACGTAAGTGTTACCGAAGGAAATAGTGTCACTGTAACATACAATTTAGGCTACACAGCCCCCGTTGGTGGAGTGGATGTCGAAGTTGTAACAAATCCCACAACTGCGTCGGCTTTAGACTACTCGATCGCAGCGAATCAACTTGGATGGCGCACAATTAGCTCCGGAAGTGATTCAATAGATGTATCGATCTCGGCAACTAGTGATAGCATGGTTGAAGGCAATGAAATTTTGATGGTTGGCTTTTTTGAAAACTTGGCATCAGACCCAGGGTTTGATCTCAGTGAAGGTTCAAATCAATGGGCCGGGGAAGATACAACATTAGAGGGTAATGTAAGATATTTAGGGCCAGCAGGATCCGCATTAAATAATGTGTTACATTTAGCTAATAAACTTAACCCAAGTCGGATATTCACCATTAATCCAGGGGATGATTACCTGTTTACTTTTGAGTTGTCCCCCGCAACGGCAGATGGTTCTGGCGGCGCTTGCAATGAACCAGGTAGTTATAGTGGATATGACAATGCAGCAGATGCGTTAGAGTTAAGAGTAATTGATCGAAATGATCCTAGCAACGATGAGACGACTATCGTAATAGATTATGGTGGTAGTGGCGCTCCAGCAACATTCTTTTTTGATGATACAACAGTCTCTCTTAGTGGCACGACTACGGCAGGATGGTCATCATCGATAGTAGTTGAATTCACAGTTTATGATTTCTCTGGGTCGGAATATATGAGCAATTGTGGATTTGTAATTGATGACTTTAGGCTGATCCCAGCAATTCCGGAAATCTCGAATGTAACAATAAATGACTCAGATATTTCAGCGCCGACAACATCATCATCCACTGGGTCAGATGACGGGTTTGTTGATCAGGTAATGACTTATTTGAAACAGACGATTGCATCAGAGGCCCAAAAACAAGGTGAACGGCTTATTGTTGCATCTCACAAGCTGATTAGAACAAGTGTTGAGCATCTCATTGTTAGGGCACGCCTTGCCCAGAATATGCCTACCCTGCAAAAAGATGGTGCATCAACAACAACTGCCTCATCAGGGAGAGGGACTGACACTACCGGATTTACCCAGTCTGTGATGGCGACCCCAATACATCAACAGGTAATTGCATCAGATACGGTGATTTTATCTGCATTTACATCTCCAGACATACAGGGTGAGCTGTCCCCCTCTGCCGGATTTGCGCAGATAGATGACAATCCAGCAATCATAGACGGGGTGCAGCTATTATCTGTTGATGCGGATGATGAGCAATATAAGGGCAAACTGCATTTTGACTTATACCGGCCGCTTATCGCCTCAGGTGATGCTCTGATCACCAAAATCATTGCCGAGATGAGTGATCAGGACGGCGGGCCCGAGACCACCAGACTTATCGCCTCTGTAGGACTAGAAGAAAAGCTTGATGATAGCGAAGTTATGGGAAGATTTATCCATGTGACACAAGAAAAATCAGACTACAACTCCGCCTATACCGGCAGTCGCGATACCTATGGCGCGAGCGTCGGGATGTATCGTATCTATAGCCCGCGCGTCAACCAGCTGTTCAGCATTTACGGGTCTGCCGGTCTGGCCACAACAGATCTGGTGCTAAAGCGTGACGGGGTAACAAGCACAGCTGATTATCTAAGCTATAATCTGCAGACAGGGTTCTCTGTTTCCAAAACAGTGAAGACACGTCGTCTGCTGGCAATATACGAATTTTCAGGCGACCTGCTCTATAATTATCAGACAGAACATACTGCCCGTTTCTCAAATGGTATTGCCAGCTTTGACAGGCTGATGGCAGGCAAGACATATCATGAATATACCGCCAGCCTGTCGCCAAAATATGTATTTTCACTTTCACGTGACAACAAGCAAACTAGCCATCTGCTCAGTATTGTGCCACGGCTGAAATGCGGGTCTGGCAGCCTTAACGCCTCATGTGGTGGCGGGCTTGGTATCAATACGACAAAACCATTCGCCAAGGAAGACGGCTTCAGTACCGTCGGGATCAATTATGAACGCTATCGCAAAACAGATACGATCAGCTATTTTCTTGACCTGAATAAACAGCTTGGCCATGAAAATATTACGCTGGATACACAGCTTAATCATGATCGTGCCAACGCCATCAGCACATCTTCACCCGCAGATTATGGTATCCGGTCTACCCTGAATATCCAGTTCTGATATTTCATGACAGGGGCATGCCATCTGGCTTAAAGTGGCTAGGACGACGTGTTAAATATCTGCTGATGGCGCTCCCGCAAGGCAGCTTTCTGCACCTTTCCCATGGTGTTGCGTGGTAGCTCTTCAACAAAGATACAGGTTTTTGGCTGTTTGAATTTGGCCAGCTTGTCTGCCAGAAATGCCATAATATCAGCCTCTGTCAGGCCAGCCTCTGCTGTAACAATCACAGCCACCACCCCTTCGCCAAAATCAGGATGCGGGGCGCCAATCACAGCTGATTCAACCACGCCGTCAATTGTGTCGATCAGGCCTTCAATTTCCTTTGGATAGATATTCAGCCCGCCCGAGATGATCAAATCCTTATCGCGCCCGACAATCACCACATAGCCATTCTCGTCAATTCTGGCCATATCGCCGGTAATGAAATAACCATCATCACGAAAGGATTCAGCAGTCTTTTCTGCCATCTGCCAATAGCCGGTAAAAACATTATCACCTTTCAGTTCGATAATGCCTATCTCGCCATCTGCAAGTTCTTCGCCAGTTTTTGGGTCTGCTATGCGCAATTCAACCCCCGGCAGTGGCACACCAACCGTGCCGGCAATCCGCGCCCCATCATACGGGTTTGAAGTGCTCATATTTGTTTCGGTCATGCCATAGCGTTCCAGAATCTGTTTGCCTGTTCTGGCCTCGAACTGTTTGTGGGTTTCAGCCAGCAATGGCGCAGAGCCTGAAATAAATAGCCTCATATGGTTTGAAAGGCCGGCATCAAACCGGCTATCATCCAGCAGACGTGTATAGAAGGTCGGCACCCCCATCATGGTGGTTGCCTGCTTCATATACTGCACAGCATGGTCAGCATCAAAACGTGGTAGAAATATCATGCTGCCACCGACAAAGGCCAGCAGATTACAGGCTACGAACAGCCCATGTGTGTGATAAATCGGCAGCATATGCAGAAGCACATCATCTGAAGTGAACTGCCAGAAATCCCGCAACACAAGCGTATTGGATACCAGATTACGATGGCATAATTGCGCCCCTTTTGAGCGGCCTGTTGTGCCGGACGTATATAGTATGGCGGCCAGATCTTCAGGTCCACGTGATACCGCTTCAAAGCGGGTGTCGGACGTGCTGGCAATGGCGGTCAGACTACCTGTCTCATCTGCATTCAGGGTGAGCAGGCGGGCATTCTGGCGTGTGGCAATCGGCGCAATATCTGCTTCTGCCTTATCAGACACAACGACAATAGAGGCGTCTGCATTGGTGATGAAATAGTCAAGCTCGAAAGCGGTATAGCTGGTATTTAGCGGCAGATAGACACCGCCAGCCTTTATGGTGGCAACATAGAGCGCAAGCTGTGTGACAGATTTTGCGGCCTGTACGGCCACCCTGTCACCTGTCTTGAGGCCAGTCTGCAATAGCGCATTGGCAAGCTGGTTCACCAGCTGATGAAACTGCGCATAGCTATAATCTGTCTGCACTGTATGCAAAAATATTTTCTCGCTATCCTGATGCGCGGCAAAAAGCTGGTCAAAAAGCATGTTGTTAGATGTCATAATATAGCTGTTCCTCAAGATATCCGGCCTGTGGGAAGCGGCAGGCCAGAACGGGTCTTATTATCCCTTTTGTTCTAGCTGATACGCCCTGACTGTCAAGCATTGCCTCGCCCCTCATGTTCATCATGTCAGGTCATGATACTGTGTCAAAATGTGATTAGCTATCTGATAAGTTTCTGTCAGGCCTGTTTTCCATATTGCTAAATTAGTATGTGCGATGCCTGTTGACAGCTAGCGGCAAAACCGTCTTTACTTATCTTTCGGGTCGCATCTCACAATGCTTTTTGACAGGTGATGGTGCGGATGAACAGGTATAATTTTCGGGGAAGATCGATGGCATTTGAACCAGCTTGTCATATTTTAGACCATATCACAGTGCTTGATTTAACGCGTGTGCGCTCAGGGCCGACATGTGTAAGACAGCTTGCTGACTGGGGTGCCAATGTCATAAAAATTGAAACGCCATCTTCTGAAGGTTCTGATATGGGCGGCACGCGGGATAGTTCTGATTTTCAGAATTTGCAACGTAATAAACGCTCGATGGTACTTGATCTGAAATCGGATGAAGGGCGCAGCATTTTTCTGAAAATGGCAGAAACAGCAGATGTGATTGTGGAAAATTATCGCCCTGATGTGAAACACAGGCTGGGTATTGATTATGAAACTATTAAGGCCTTTAATCGCGGCATTGTCTATGCCTCTATTTCCGGTTTTGGACAGGATGGCCCGTTATCAAAGCGCCCCGGCTTTGATCAGATAGCCCAAGGTATGGGCGGGCTGATGTCAATCACTGGCGACCCAGAGGGCGGGCCAATGCGCGTTGGCATCCCGATTGCTGACCTAACCGCTGGTTTATTTTGTGCCTTGGGCGTACTAACCGCTTTGGTTGAACGCGAAAAGTCAGGCGAGGGGCAATGGCTCCACACCTCATTGCTGCAATCACAGGCATTTATGCTTGATTTCCAAGCAGCCCGTTGGCTGATGAAAGAAGAGGTTGCACCACAGGTTGGCAATGA
>WTJO01000134.1 GCA_011524805.1 Alphaproteobacteria bacterium | reverse complement strand
AACTAAAAATGGCCTATAGCTATTTTCTGGCCGGTAGGCCAACTATACAAAATTGCCGCTAGCGAAAAGTTCGGCTAGGCTGGTATGGATGATATGCGTTGCTTATTGCCCTGCCAGAGATAAAGGTCAGAAAGATAGTTGATATGATGGCAGTAGATGCAATTATTTATATCAGTTTCGCGTTTTTTCTCGGTGGATTGCTGAAAGGCGCAACAGGCGTTGGCGCGCCTTTTGTGGCTGTGCCGGTTATGGCCATGCTGTTTGATGCACAATTTGCAGTTGCCTGTTTTGTGATGCCAAATATTGTCACCAATATTGTCCAGTTTTTCCAGACCAGAACACGGGTAGCTAGCTGGCGATTATTATGGAAGTTCGGGTTGGCCGGTGCATCAGGGGCGGTGGCTGGCTCATTTGTGCTGGTTTCGGTAAGCCAACAATGGCTGATGCTAACCATATCTGCGCTGATGCTGGCATTTGTGGGTTGGCGTATTGCAAAGCCGCAATTGAAACTGTCACTATCTGCCGGCATTGCCGGAGCAGTGCCAGCCGGATTTATAGCTGGTATGCTGCAGGGTGCGGCAGGTATTTCGGCGCCTGTATCTGTGTCCTATCTCAGCCTGCTTAAACTGGAACGCAGCGCGTTTATTGCCACTATTTCCTTTTTCTTTCTGGCTATGGGGTTGGTGCAATTACCAGCATTAATCCAGCTAGGCGTGATAACCTCAGAGCTATTCTATTTTAGCTGTTTTGCCATTCTGCCATTGCTTGGCGGTATGCCGGCAGGAGCATTTCTGGCGAGATTTGCCAGTGCAGAACAATTTAATTTGCTGTTGCTGATTATCCTGACAGCGCTTGCTTTCAGGCTGGCTATCTCTGCTATTTTCTAGTGTTAACCGGCCAGCCAGTCTGCGCGCACCGGCCATGGCATGGTATCAAGCGTCTGAAGCAAGGCCGGTGTGAAAAGTGCGTCACCGCCCGGCTCTGATGACAAATAATGGCACAGCCCATGAACAAACAGATAAGCAGATAGCCGTGTGAAATCATGGCCGTAACGTTCAGGCGTGTCACATGCATCTATCATGCGGCGCACCTCCCGCCAGCGTTTGGCACGGCTTAGAAGATGGGGTGTATCTGCACATAGCATGTCTAGCAATTCGGCAAAATCATCTGCTGCTCTGCCCTGTGCCAGCCGCAGATTACGCGTCACCATGGCACGCCCATGAATGCCATTTGCGCCTTCATAAATCGCGGTAATTCTGGCATCACGCCAAAGCTGTTCTATGCCATAATCTTTGAGATAGCCATAGCCGCCAAAAACCTGAATACCAAGATCAGCAGAATATATGCCTGCCTCTGAACAGAATACCTTGCAAAGGGGGGTTAAAAATTCTACCAGCTCGGGGTTGTGTTTCTGTTCTAGAAGACCAAGCGTATAATAGCACATCGCCCGTCCGCCCAGTGCCAAAATACGTTGCTGATTTAGCATACGCCCGATATCTGCATGCTGGTCAAGATAGGCAGGTTGCCTGTCTTTATTGCGCCCCTGAATACGTCCAGCGGCATAATCTGCACTAAGAGCATGGGCATGCTGTGCATGTGCTACCCCCTGAAGCGCAACATCAATACGGGCATGGTTCATCAATGTAAACATGACTTTCAGCCCATCCCCCTCAGCGCCGATTAGTTCGGCCTGCGCGCGCTCAAACCGCATGTGACAGGTAGGTGAGGCGTGAATGCCAAGCTTGTCTTCAATTCGAAGAATCTCAATATGGTTGGGCTGTCCGTTGCGATGTTTGGGCACCGCAAAAAGTGACAGACCAGATAGTCCCTGCGCGCCATCCTGTGTTCTGGCCAGTACAAAATGCAGAATAGACCCGCTTACATCCTGATCCCCGCCAGAGATGAATATTTTCTCGCCTGTTATCTGCCAGATGTCATCCACCTGTTCTGCTATGCATCTGATGGCTGAGAGATCAGAGCCTGCATCCGGCTCGGTCAGGCACATGGTTGACAGCCATCTGCCTTCGGCCAGTGGCGGGATAAGGCGCTGTTTTTGCGTGTCGGTGCCATAATGTTCAAGAATGTCAATTGCGCCCGGCACCAGATTGCAGACCATCTGCAAGGCATGGCAGGCACCTGAAAATATCTCTGAGACACCTGCGGCAGTTATTTTATCCAGCCCCATGCCGCCATAGCATTCTGCTGCGCCCAATCCCTGCCAGCCGCCTGCTGCAAGCATATCAAACACTGGCCTGAAGCTAGCCGGCATCTTCACCCCTGTATCCGTTAGCTGGCAGGCTGTGCTATCGCCTATCGCGTTCAGAGGTGCAATCTGCTGTTCTGCAAAGCGGGCAAATTCCGAGATAACCGTAGCTGCGGTCTCTGCATCAAAGCCGGTATCTGACCAGCCAGCAGATAGCAATACGTGAAGTGCCAGAATATCCTCTACTGGTGCTTTGAATTCAGCCATTATCCTGTTCCCAAGATCATTATCAGAAGCCATTACCGGATGACATAGAGGTTCATCTTCACCGCCTCTGCCAGACGGGTGCCTGTACCCACAAATAATAGCTGGTTCACCCATTGATAATTTGCATGCCCTGTCTCAAGCCGTGCATGGGTGCGCATATAATAGCTATCTGGTGCAACAGCCTCGCCTGCCGCCAGCTTTGCCATCACCTCGGCCGGCCCGTACCTTAGCCCGTAATTGATGATTTCAATCACCGCGCCATCATCTGTTTGAAAGGCATATCTGGTATCCAGCTCAGCCAGACCATTATCAAATATTGTCTGCCAGTCAGCACCAATATCCAGCACTTTGCCAGACAGATAGGGGCCTGTGACAGTGCCGCCAATAATCGGGATAATCCGTCTTTTGCCAGCCCGACCCATGCCCATTTCGCGCACCGTACCTAGCTGTATTGTCAGCTCTGCAAAGGCTTCAAGGCTTGGCAGAGGGGGTGTATCTGTCATCATCATCTCTGCGATATCATACCAGCCCTAGCAGACGGGCGGCGTTATGTTTCAGAATATCTGGTCTGACCTCGTCCTTAATCGCGATATTTTCAAAATCGGCCAACCATCTGTCAGGCGTAATCATCGGCCAGTCAGAGCCAAACAGCACCTTTTTTTTCAGAATTGAATTGCAATAGCGTACCAGGATATCGGGGAAGTATTTCGGGCTCCAGCCAGACAGATCAATATAGACATTTGGCTTATGCTGGGCGACTGCCAGCGCTTCTTCCTGCCATGGAAAAGACGGGTGCGCCATGATGATTTTCATATCCGGAAAATCAACTGCAACGTCATCAAGATAAAGCGGATTTGAATATTTTAGCCGCATATTATTGCCGCCCCGCATGCCGGAACCTACGCCTGTCTGGCCAGTATGGAACAGCCCGATAGCGCCTTCTTCTGCAATCGCTTCATATAGCGGATAGGCCATTGTGTCATTTGGATAGAAACCCTGAAGGGTCGGGTGGAATTTGAATCCCTTAATGCCAAAATCCCGAATAAGGCGTCTGGCTTCCCGCACCCCCATTTTGCCTTTCCACGGGTCAATAGAGGCAAAGGGGATCAGAATATCATTATGATCGGCCACCAGCTCGGCAACTTCCTCATTTTTATAGCGGCGATAGCCTGTTTCGCGCTCTGCATCTACCGGAAAAATAACCGCGGCAATTTGCTGTTCTCTGAAATAGGCAGCTGTTTCGGGTATGGTTGGCGGATGTGTCCATGGTGCTTTGAAATATTTGGCCATCGCAGCCTGAAGCTCGTCATAGCCATCATCAGCATGCATACCGCATGGTTCTTCTGCATGGGTGTGAATATCTATTGCACGAATCTTGTCAATATCAATCATGGCCGCCTGCCTTTCAATGTCATCTCGATATGCTGAAGCAATTTATGCAATCTGGCTACATCTTCTTCTGGGCACCCTGCTAGAAAGCCAGCTTCAAGCTGTGTACAGATAGCATCCGCCTGCCGTTGTAATTCTATGCCATTTCTGGTGGCAAATAACGCATATGCGCGTCTGTCTGTGCTGGCACGCTCGCGTTTCACCAGCCCTCTGGCTTCAAATTCATCCACAAGCTGAACCAGATTTGCCTGTTCTATTGCCAGTGCCTGTGCCAGTGCAGACTGTTTCAGCCCCGGACTGTCAACAATGGCAGACAGCACTGCAAATGAGCCTACTTTCAGGCCAAGCGGCTTTAGTGCCTGTGACAATTCTGTCTGAATTTCATAATAGGCACGTTTCATATTATAGCCAAGATAGCGGCGAAGGCGGCTATCTGCCTGGCCGGGCATATCTGCTAGAGGGGTGGCGGCACTTCTCATCTTGAACCCTAGGTCGGTTATTCTGGCGTGTTTATCTGAATTTAGGGGCGCGCTTTTCCAGAAATGCGCGTAATCCTTCTTCTGCATCAGGAGTTGTCTGGGATAACGCAGCGGCCAGTGATTCTGCAAATAGCCCATCCTGAGATGACATATTCTGGATACGGTTAATGGCCTGTATCATCAGGTAATTTGACATAGGTGCATTTCTGGCAATTTTGCCGGCCAGCGTCATGGCCAGTGCCATTGCCTCTTCTTCTGGCACAGCATAGTGTGCCAGCCCCAATTGCATCCCTTCTTCGGCTGAATAGCGTCTGGCGGTAAGCATCATTTCTGTCATGCGGTCAGCACCCAGAATCCGCCCGACCCGCACTGTAGCCCCGCCACCAACAAATATGCCGCGTCTGCCCTCAGGAAGCTGGAACTGTACTTCGCCTGCGGCTATCCGTACATGGGTAGCACAGGCAAGCTCAAGTCCGCCGCCAATCACTGCTCCGCTCATTACAGATACGACCGGAAGCCCACCAAGCTGGATATCATCCATAATGCCATGCCATTTTCTGGAATGGTGAAGATTACCCTCGGCGGTGCGCGATACATGCTCGCTTAGATCAAGCCCGGAACAGTAATGGCCACCCCTGCCAGACAGAATAACAGCCCGAACATTTTCAGGCGGCTTGCTGAAAAAATCACCTAGCGCGGATAGTAGCTCGTCATTCATGGCATTGCGTTTTTCAGGCCGGTTTATTTCCAGACAGGCAATATTATCAGTAATTTCCACCTGTAATAATGGTGATGACATGTGCAGTCTCTAGCGTTGTTCCTATGTCGTTCAGCTTATGGCCTCTGATCATCAGCTTGCCATATAT
>WTJO01000011.1 GCA_011524805.1 Alphaproteobacteria bacterium | reverse complement strand
GTCATAAGCATATAGCCCCTGAACGGAAATACGATAGCTATATAATACAGCTAGCTTTGATGCCAGTTCTGAACCTTTTTCCTTACCAAGCTTGCCATAAGGGCCAATGCCCCTAGACATAAGAAATGGCAGAATGAAAGGCGCAGCAGCAATATCTGTCTTGCCTTCTGCAACATTCTGAACCGAATTGGTCAATGTCTGACCGGGTGTCACCTGAATATTTGCGACATTAAACTTTGATGCCACCTCAGAGAGCGAGATAACAGATACACCAGGTGTTGAACCCGGAGATGCCGTTTCAGCCGTAAGATTGACATTTGCCTGTGCGCTAGCAGCCATCCCAAGCATAGCCGCCATTGCTGTGATTTTCATTAATTTACTCATTATTTTTCCTCCACAATTCGCACTTGTTAAGCTAGGCCGTAAAGCTTGCTGTGCGGTGATGTCTGGCAACATTTTACCATTCTATTACTGTGGACTTTATCGATTTTTCTGGCAACTTTAATTTTTATCGATTTTTTACTTTTTTTCTCTATAGTTAGACTGGTAGCAGTCACTCTTTTGCAATCCCGATATGTCTGAACCAGAAAGAGCCTATCTCAATCATCTCAGTGCCTATTTTGTAGGGAAATCATCATGTTAAAACTTTATCACGGCGCAAATTCTGTATGTTCAATCAAAGTCAGGATTGTTCTGGAAGAGAAAAATATGGCATGGGAAAGCCATCATATCGACCTGCCCAAGGGCGAGCAGTTCTCTGAGGAATTTATTGCCCTGAACCCGCGCTCCTTTGTGCCTGTATTGATACATGACGGTTTCATTTTACGCGAATCAAGTGTCATTTGTGAATATATTGACCAGTTAAGTGACGTAAACCCACTTATGCCGACGAGCGCCGAAGAGCAGGCCAAAACACGTGTCTGGGGTGTTCAATGTCTTGAATATCATGATAGCGTGAACACGCTGACATTTGCCAGCTACCAACGCTCTATGCTGCTTGCAAAACCAAAGGATGAGCTTGAGAAGCGCTGGAAATCCATGCCAGACCAGATACGTGCAAAAAAAGTGCAGGACCTTGTTGAAAATGGCGCATCATCCGGATATGTGCCTGTTGCCATGCAACGTATGTCACGTCTTGCCCGCGAGATAAATGACGAACTTGAACATTCGGACTGGCTGATGGGAGATAGCTATTCGATGGCAGATGCGCTGGTGACAGCCTATTTTTTCCGCACCGAATGTGTCGGGCTGGCGGGTCTATGGGAATCGCACTATCCCAGAACCACAAACTGGTATAACCGCATTAAAGAACGCCGCTCTTTTGATGCGTCTATTGCACCCTGGTTAAACGAAGAAGAAATGGCCAAAATACACGCCGCAGGACAGGAAACCTTTTTGGCAGATGACCGATTTGCAGATTATCTGTAACCATATCTTGTAATGCAAACAGAGTTGCCCTATTTACAGCAGAACACACCGCATAAGAAAAAAGAGTAAACTATGAACCAGCCAGAGCATATCAAACAGATTTTCACCGAAGCCAGAACACACAGATTTTTCACCGACAAACCGGTGGATAATGCTGTTCTGCAAACACTTTATGAGGTTGTGAAAAATGCACCTACCGCATCAAATATCTGTCCAATGCGGCTTGTATTTGTGACCTCTGACGCATCGAAAGCAAAGCTGATGGAGGCTATTGGCGACGGGAACAAGCCAAAAGCTGCTACCGCGCCTGTCATTGCGATTGTAGCACATGACATGAAATTCTATGACCATCTTGATAAGCTGGCACCGCATCTGGATAAGGCGAATTATGAAAATATGCCCGAAGAGGCGTTAAGTCGTCTGGCAAGCCATAATACCTGGCTACAGGGCGGATATCTCATTCTTGCCGCCCGCGCGCTTGGTCTGGATTGTGGCCCGATGGCAGGGTTTAATCAGGCAAAAACAAATGAGCTGTTTTTTGAAGGTAGTAGCTGGCGTGCCAGCTTTTTGATGAGCCTTGGATATGGATCAGGCGAGAATATTCGCGAGCGTGCGCCCCGGCCATCATTTGATGATGCCTGCCAGATCCTCTAGGCGTTGTGTGTAATGCTAGTCTAGCCGCGCAAATGCGGCGGCACCCGCAGATTATCAACCGCCAATTCACTCTCATCCCAATAGCCGATAATAATGCCGGGAGGCTCTTTGCCTTCTGTCATTTTTTCGACCGTTTCCGCATCTTTGGTAATACGCCGGTGATGCTGTCGCGACCATGCAAAATGAAGCTCACGCAGCCGGTCTATTTCAGATGCATAACGGGGATCATCTCCGATTTCATTCAGCTCGTCCGGGTCTGTCTGCAAATCATATAGAAGCGGGCGCATATGCTCTACATGGACATATTTCCAGCGACCGTCAAATATCATTACAAGCCGCGCATCTGCCTGATCAAACTCTAGTGCAACACGTGAATCGCGGGTAGCATAATCATATTCTGACACGCAATAGTCACGCCATGGCACAGTAACGCCATGTAATAGCGGTTCCAGAGACCGCCCTTCCAGAATATGCGGCTTTTGTTTGCCATCATAAAAGGAAATGAAAGTTGGTACCAGATCAATAGATTCTACCAGATCGGAATTAACTGTTCCGCGCGTAACATCAGCCTGTTCTCGCGGGTCGTAAATAATTAGCGGGATGCGGGCTGAACAATCATAAAACAGATCCTTCTCCCCAATACCATGATCTCCCATATTATCCCCATGATCAGAGCAGAATATGATCATGGTATCTTCCATCCGCCCCGAGCTGCGTAAATAGTCAAACAGGCGACCTAGCTGGTCATCCAGCTCTTTTATCAATCCCATATATACAGGTGCAACACGCTCACGCACCTTGTCTCTGGTAAAGCTTCTGGATACGCGCATCTCTGTCCAGGCTTTCAGCAATGGATGGGTTGTCTGTAATTCGGCATCTGAGCGATTAACTGGCGGTAAATCATCTGCGCTATACATATTATGATAGGGCGCAGGTGCCATATAAGGCCAATGTGGTTTAATATAGGACAGGTGGCACAACCAAGGCTCATCCCCCTGTGCTTCGATATATTCAATGCCTCTGGTGGTAAGCCATGCGCTTTCTGAATGTTCTTTGGGGACACGCGCAGGCAGATGGGCATTTTTCAACAGCCAGCCCGTGACCAGATTGCCATCTTCATCATATGCACTGTTTGCCCATTCCTCCCACGGGTTTTCGCCATCCATGCCATGACTTCGCAGATAGTCATCATAATCCTGAGCATGACGGGTTAAGTTTTCAGAATGGTTGGTGCCGTCATCCCGTATCACCACATCAAAGCCGGCTTCGCTTAGCCTCTTGCCGACCACACTATCTGGCGAAATACCAATCCGCGCCATGCCTTCTTTATCGGGTATTGCATGGGTTTTGCCAACCAGCTCGCATTTTACCCCCAATTCACGCATATGATCACCCAGAGTTGGTTCACCAACAGACAGGGCAAAGCCGTTCCAGCATGCGCCATGACTGCGAGAATAGCGGCCAGTATAAGAACTCATCCTGCTTGGCCCACATACAGGCGACTGCACATAGGCCTTGTCGAACCGCACTCCTTGAGAGGCAAGCCAGTCAATATTCGGTGTATGAATATGGGTCGCACCATAGCAGCTGAGATAGTCATAGCGAAGCTGATCTGACATTATCCACAGTACATTCATCTTTTTCTTTTTATTCATGTCAACTTCCTATTTGGTGGCAGGGTGGCAGCCGCCTCCACAGCATCTCACCCAGCCCTTTATAGATAAGCAAACCTTCTGACAGGAGGCAGAATAAAGGGCACAGCCTCATAAATAATGTCTTAGATATATTCCCCTGCATCATCTTGCCCAAC
The DNA here is from genome assembly GCA_011524805.1 of Alphaproteobacteria bacterium. Classification (GTDB taxonomy): domain Bacteria; phylum Pseudomonadota; class Alphaproteobacteria; order Puniceispirillales; family Puniceispirillaceae; genus WTJO01. The sequence goes on along the minus strand of WTJO01000011.1, from coordinate 1,358 downwards.
TATGAACCAAGCAACCCAGCCTGCACAAGCATTAAAGATACCCATCACATTAATACAGTCCAGTCGCCGATTAGATTACTGCTCAGCATGAAGAATGTAGCTACGGTTGCCAGAACATTACCCACAGCAATCATGAGGCGGCGGTTAGCTTAATTTCACCAAGATAAACAGTGTCTGTAAATGTAAGCTCTATCTGCTTTTGCGTGAAATCTTCAGCCGATATCTCTAGCTGATAGGCCGCATTGTCAGCTGCCAGCCTGTCAAATTTGAAATCGCCATAGGCATCTGTCTGGGTAGTGGCAACCACACTGTTATCTTTCACAAGCGTGGCTGTTGCACCGGCGATACAGTCGACAATACCATTTTGTTCTGCTGACACAGTGCCTGCGATAAAATCACTATCAAACCGCCACAGATTCTTATAGAAAATGCGCGTATTAATACCATGGCCTTGGGTGCGTCTTTCCAGCCCTTCTTCTTGTGCAATCTTTGCCATTTCTTCATCTGTAAGTTTCACAGACCGGAAGGCACGGGTTGCACAGGAGGTTTCACAACGAGGTTCTTTCCATCCCTTATCCAGAAGATGGGCATCAAAAATCCAATGCTGGGGGATATCCTTTTCCTCGTTCCACCATACCGCACCAAATGGGCAGGCATCATATATCTCGCGCCGTCCTTTGGATTTCACAGGATCTATAATCACAATCCCGTCATCTCTTTTCGTGACAGCATCAGGCGCGGCTTTCTGACAGGGCGCATCATCACAGTGCTGACACATGGTTGGCAGATAGGCAACATCTGTTGCCGGAGCGCTGCCTCTTTCACGCCTCTCAATGTTAATCCAGCGATGACCATGTTTAGGCATTTCCTCAGCATAGCCTTCAAAGGCATTGCCAACATGCTCATCCTGAACAGACAGGGTGCAGACATTGCAATTTGTGCAATTGGCAACATCTATAATCATATTCCATTTTTTCATTCTGCAGCCTCCAGATCAGAATTTAGGCCTGTTGCTGTAGTTAATGGAATGTCTCGATTGAAGGAAATATCACCATCCCATTTTTCAATTTGCACCATAGACAGGCCATTTGCCATCGAATGTGCTTTTTTGATCTGGGTACGCGAAGGCGACAGCAAGTTCACACATCCGCCTTTATCAGCTGATTTGCCGACTTTGCCTAGTGGCTCCCATACAGCAGAGGATTCATATGAATGGGCAACCCCCGGCATTAACCGCTCTGTCAGATGGGCAACACAGATAACAGCGCCTCTATGATTATGCACTTTGACAAGATCATGATTTGAAATGCCGCGGGCTTTCGCATCTTGTGGGTTAAGACGCATAATCCAGTAATAAT
>WTJO01000258.1 GCA_011524805.1 Alphaproteobacteria bacterium | reverse complement strand
GCCATAAACATACTGGTATCTGCGCCAGAATTGACGTTTTTTCAAGATGAAAAGATATCGTACAACGCCATGATGCCAAACAGATTATGAGCAGATTATGGGCAAATTATGGACAGATTGGCTGGGGCTATCGAAAAATCACATAATAAAAAAGGGCACAGAAATGCACCCTTTTTCAGTATTAAATAAGCTAGACAGGATAACTGAGCGATACGCGCCCGCCCAGCTAGCCACAGCTATTCCATGGGCTCGGCATCTGTCTGGTTTGATTCAATGCCTGTATCCATCATCTGTTCCTGCACAAGACCTGCATTCTGTCTGATGGCTGTTTCAATTTCCTGAGCCATTTCGGTATTTTCGCTTAAGAACTGCTTAGCATTTTCCCGACCCTGACCAATCCGGTGGGTGTTATAGGAAAACCACGAGCCTGACTTTTCGACCAGTCCGGCGGCGACACCCAGATCAAGCAATTCGCCAAGTTTGGAAATCCCTTCGCCGTACATAATATCAAATTCGACTGTTCTGAATGGTGCGGCGACCTTATTTTTGACGACCTTTACTCGTGTCTGGTTTCCGATCACATCATCCTTATCCTTAATCGCACCAATGCGGCGGATATCCAGCCTGACAGAGGCATAGAATTTTAGCGCATTACCACCTGTTGTTGTTTCAGGATTGCCAAACATCACACCAATTTTCAACCTGATCTGGTTAATGAAAATCACTAGACAGTTTGACCGTGCGATTGACGAGGTAAGTTTCCGTAATGCCTGACTCATAAGACGTGCCTGAAGGCCAACATGGGAATCGCCCATATCACCTTCAAGTTCTGCGCGTGGCACCAGCGCAGCAACTGAATCAATCACCAGCACATCAATCGCGCCTGAGCGCACTAGCGTATCGGCAATCTCAAGCGCCTGCTCGCCGGCATCTGGCTGTGAGATCAGCAAATCATCAAGATTGACCCCCAATTTGCGTGCATAAATAGGGTCAAGCGCGTGTTCAGCATCAATAAAGGCACAATTACCGCCTGTTGCCTGTGCTTCGGCTACAGCATGCAGCGCAAGGGTTGTCTTGCCTGATGATTCAGGGCCGTAAATTTCAATAATCCGCCCTTTTGGAAACCCGCCTATGCCAAGCGCGATATCCAGACCTAATGAACCTGTTGATATCGCCTGAATATCGACCACACTATCACGCTGGCCAAGCTTCATTACAGAGCCTTTGCCAAACGCCTTTTCAATCTGGCCAATCGCCGCGTCAAGCGCTTTTGTTCTATCTTCTGTTTTCATTCTCATTTCCACAAGTTCTGCTGTCATTTTGATGCCCTCCATCTTGCATAGTATATCTGCACTGTCCAGCCAGCATTCTGCCTTTTGGTGATTTCTTTCTGGCAGTGAAAACAAAACCAGAACATCACTATGTTCTATTTTTGTTCTTAATGCAAGTATTTATTCCTGTTTTGTTCTTTTAACAAAAAAACAGATAGTTAGAGAGTTTATATGGCGAAAATACCGCCTGTTCACCATAATAAAGCCAATCTTCATCGTCAGGATTTGCGATACCCGCTAGCTAGAAAAGCGGTGCTAGACCTCATAGCTTAGCGGAAAGGAAATCCGGAAATGGGTGCCTGTGCTATCATCTGAATCCTGAGCTGATATAGAGCGGACAAGCTCTAGCCGCCCATTCCATAGTTCTACGTAATTTTTTGCAGTTAACAGCCCGAACCCCCTATTCTCGCCCGCCTTTGTGGTAAAGCCTTCTTCAAAAATCTGGCTGATATGCTGTTTTGCAATGCCAGGCCCTGTATCTGTTATATGTAAATTCAGATGGGTGTCTGTTAGCTCAAGCTGAAAGCTCACAAATAGTCTGGCAGGCAGATTGCCCTGCTCGTCTGACTGTCTCAGACCTATCTGTTCAACAGGGGCTGTTTCAATGACATTGCGGATAAGCTGCATCAGCACGCGGCGCAATAATTTTTCATGAAAACTAATCCGCGCATTTTTTGATTCGTCTGCAAGGGCAATATGCCCATAACCCGGGTGATGCACCGGCATGGTGGTTTTTCTATCAGTATCAAGCAGGCGTAGCTCGGCCACTTCCCTGCATACCAGCCGTAACGAATCAATCTGCGTGCCCAGATACTGGAAAAAGCCTTGCGGGCTCATCTGTACATCCTTGATCATCACAATTTCATTATCTGATAATTCATCGACAATGTCGGAAATCATGGTGATATTTTCCTGTTCAAGGACAAGCTGCTTCTGGGCTTCGTAATTTTCTTGGACGAACCCTTCAAGCTGTTCACAGCGTATTTGCAGTACCATCAGGAAATTATTCAGATCATGAACAATCTGCCTGAGATACTTGCCTCTGCTTGGTGTACGTGAAGCAACTACCTGTTCTGGTTCCAGATGTCCTAGATTGGTATCAGCTTTTTTTGTGCGATGAGATGCGGGTTTTTTAGTATATGGCGGCATGATAATCAGCGTTCCAAAATTCAGAGTTGTTTGAGCAATTATACCGCTATTAATATTTTAGATCATTCCCCTTTTAGGTGTGTAATATTTTCAAAAAAAACCCCCGTAAACCAACAGCTTAAGGGGGAATTTAATCTGGCAAAAAAAGCAGGGCTAGTCGTCCCGATGAATACGTTCCATCTTTTCGTGCCGTTCCTGTGCATCGATTGTCATGGTGGCAATCGGTCTAGCTTCAAGCCGTGCCAGGCTGATAGGCTCGTCAGTTTCTTCACAAAAACCATATGAGCCATCTTCAATGCGGCGCAGGGCTGTTTCAATCTTCTGAAGCAGTTTGCGTTCTCTGTCCCGTGTGCGCAAATCAAGTGCTGCATTGCTCTCAATCTGTGCTCTGTCCATCTGGTCAGGCTTATGCAGGCTTTCAGATGACAGATTCGAGATTGTCTGATTGGCTTCATTCAGCAATTCGGCTTGCCATGCCAGTAATTTCAGCCGGAAATATTCGCGTTGCCTGTCATTCATAAACTCTTCCTTATCAGAAGGTTCATAACCCTGAGGCAATGAGGTTATAGGGGTGTGGTAGGGGGCCAGTTCGCCCTCTTCCTCTGTATGCGTCTTTTTATCATCCATGAGCGTTACATACCTACCTTACTTTATCACCAGCCCTTTTGCCGTTTTGGCGCAATTTCACCCATTCAATCGAACGAATAGACCGTGACGCTGAAGTTGTCTCGCACCCTGAATAATTCAAAACAGACTTTCAGACAAGCTGATTTTCTTATCACTTTCATCATTTTAGCGATCAATTTCATGATGTAGGTAGTTTCATCCAAATTTCCTAAAAACTGATTAATCACGCATATGTGATTTGCTATCCCCAAAGCTTAAATCCATTCTGGCTAATACAGCATGCGACTGTATAAGGCCTTTTGGGTTACAGCGCGTCCTGTCGAACATAGTGACCTTGAAATCAGACGTTTGGAAGACAGTGAAGATGCACAGAAAACTCTCAATTTTCAGGCGAAGTTTAAGGCAAAACATCCTGCTGGCAGCTGATGTTGCAGGATAGGACTTTTTGGAAACATGAAAGGTGTCGCAAATGAATATTCTTATCGTGGAAGATGATATTGTTATTGCAGAGGTGATACAGCAGACGCTGGAAAAAGCAGGGTATCATTCGGTGCATGTAACAACCATTGAAAAAGCCTTAATAGAAATGAATCATAATCTGATCGATGCTGTTCTTCTGGATATTAATCTTCCAGATGGAAATGGCACCCGTCTTACCCGTTTGATTCGCCGTGGCAAGCTGTCAACGCCTATTCTGGTTGTGTCTGGCAATAGCAGTGTTGACAACCGGATTACTGCGCTAGGCTCTGGTGCGGATGGCTATCTTACCAAGCCGTTTGACAGAGATGAGCTGATTGCCCATCTGGAAACCATTATCAGACGTGCCTATGGCCATTCATCTGCAAAAATTGACGTTGGCAATATGATGATTGATCTGAACCGCAATCTGATTACGATCAATGATAATTTTGTGCCGCTCACCCATAAAGAATATCAGATTCTGTATCTGCTGGGGATCCGCAAAGGCGCGGTGCTGAGCAAGCATGCCTTTATATCGCATATTTATGGCGGCATTGATGAGCCGGATTCGAAGATTATTGATGTCTTTATCTGCAAATTGCGCCGTAAGCATGATGAATGGGGGCTTGAGAAGGCAAAAATTGAAACTGTCTGGGGACAAGGCTATATGCTGGTAGATGAAAAAATGAATTCACAACGATTTGCCGGCTAGACTGCACCAAAATTAGATATGTTCAAGAAAATCGAAATGGCCAGATAAAACTGGCCATTTTTTTATCTTTCCACCCACCGATATTCATATAGATAGGCATTTTGCCATTGCTGCGCAGTAGTGATATCATTTGCGTCAGCTTTTATCCCCTCAGGACGTGAACGGATGTTACCATGTTTATCGAATATAGTGTTGGCGATTTTGTGACCCATCCGCAAAAACCTGACTGGGGCACAGGACAGGTGCAATCTGTGATTGGCAGCAGAATAACTGTGAATTTTGAACATGCAGGCAAACAGCTTATCAATGCAGAGCTAATATCGCTGACACCTGTCGCAGACAAGATAGATTTGGCCACAAATCAGAAAAACAATTAGCATAAAATTAGACACTTTATACACAATAGTATTTTCATCTTGGGACATTACCTATGCCAGATAGCGCACCGGCCACAGACCGTAAAGGCAAATTCCAGCCAAAAGGCCGCATGACCAGCCCTCAGGCACTTAACAGGCTGAGTGCACTACTTGCCGACGAGATGCCGCTTCAGCATGACAGGCTAATTGAGTATCTGCATCTTATTCAGGATAAATATCGCCATCTATCGGCTGAAAACCTCTCGGCGCTGGCCTATCTGATGAAATTGCCGCAAGCAGAGATATGGGAAGTCGCCAGCTTTTATGATCATTTCGATCTGGTAAAGGAAGGCGAAACACCGCCTCCGGCACGCACCATACGTATTTGCACCTCGCTATCCTGTATGATGGCTGGCGCGCAGACATTGCTGTCCGAGATGCAGGATAGAACAGAATTTTCAGATGAGGTGCGCTTTGTGCCAGCGCCCTGTCTTGGGGCATGTGATAACGCCCCTGCGATTGCTGATGGCCATCAGATGACAGACGCCTCAACTGCCGAAGATATTATTGCGATTGTGAGCACCCCTGCACCCGAAGGCAGGCTGGCGGGGGGGACAACATTCAAGG
>WTJO01000120.1 GCA_011524805.1 Alphaproteobacteria bacterium | reverse complement strand
ATTCATGTGTTGCCGATCTGACCCAGACACAGGTTCAGGAAGAAAAATTTGTGCGGATTATGGGCTGGTACGACAATGAATGGGGCTTTGCAAACAGAATGCTCGACACAGCTATCTATATGAACAGCCTCTAGGGTTTAGCCTTTAAGCCTGTAAACAATGCCTGAAATGATTGACCTTTGCCATAATCTGCGGCATGAAGACAGCGCAGATGCCGAAACACCATATGCACAGGTCAGCCAGGGAGCCACAGACAGATGAAATTAAATGGAAATGCTATTCGTCCGGGCAATGTGATTGAACATAAATCACGGCTTTGGGTCGCTGTTAAAACAAGCCATGTCAAACCGGGCAAAGGCGGTGCGTTTGCCCAGATAGAACTGCGTGATATCAGAGATGGCACCAAGCTGAACGAACGGTTCAGAGCCACCGAGTCTGTAGAACGTGTTATTCTGGATGAAGCAGATTGCACCTATCTGTATGAAGAAGGCGAGAATCTGATTTTCATGCATTCCGAAACCTTTGAGCAAATTGCCATTAATGCCGATATGGTTGGCGAGCAATCAGCCTTTCTTCAGGACGGCATGACAGTCACCTTGCAAAGCCATGAAGGCGAGCCTATTTCCGTGACTCTGCCTGATCAGGTAGTTGTGACAGTTGTTGAAGCTGATGCAGTTGTAAAAGGCCAGACAGCCTCTTCATCCTACAAACCGGCAATGGCTGATAATGGAGTGCGGGTTATGGTGCCTCCGCATATTGAAGCCGGCACGCGGATTGTGGTGAAGACAGAAGATGCCAGCTATGTTGAACGGGCAAAGGACTAGATAACAGCAGATGGCTTCTCGTTCAGCACTCATTTCTGTAATGAATAAAGCGTCACTAGCAGCGTCCAGACGGATGATGCGCGATTTTGGCGAAGTTGAAAATTTGCAGGTAAGCCGCAAAGGCGCTGCAGATTTTGTATCACAGGCAGACATAACAGCCGAGCGTGTTTTGCGTGAAGAGCTGGAAAAAGCGCGTCCCGGATGGGGCTTTATCATGGAAGAAGGCGGTCAGGTTGCCGGCGATGAAGATGCGCCTGTCTGGATTATCGACCCGATAGATGGCACCACAAATTTTCTGCATGGCATACCGCATTTTGCCATTTCCATTGCCGTAATGAAAGCAGACAGGCTGATAGCAGGGTCAATTTATGATCCCTGCCGGAATGAATTTTACTTTGCAGAAGCAGGACAGGGCGCTTTTCTGAATAACAGACGAATACGCGCCTCTGGCCGCCGCAAGATGGCTGATGGTCTATTTTCGACGGGGATACCCTTTCTTGAGCGCGGTACACCAGAAAGCGATGCATTATTTTTGAGAGAATTAAATGCCGTAATGCAGGCCTCATCAGGGGTCAGGCGTTTTGGTGCAGCATCGCTTGATCTGGCTTTTGTAGCGGCAGGCCGATATGATGGCTACTGGGAACGCGGCCTGAAAATATGGGATATCGCCGCAGGTATTCTGCTGGTGAAAGAGGCTGGCGGCTTTGTATCTGATTTCTCATCGCGTGATCTGATGCTGAAATCAGGTGATGTGGTTGCCGCCAATTCGGCACTGCATATGCCATTGCTGAAATTACTACGCTCTGCCAAGGACTGATCTTGTCAGTCTGATAGCCCCTAACTATATCCACCGGCTATATAAATTTGAAAAAAATGTTCACACTCTTGCCATAGTTTTGTGCTGGCCTTAGCATGGAAGCTATAGCATGCAGTGTCGGGCTCAGATGATATCGACACCAGCATACAGGGCTGGCGAAATATGGAGATCTGGCACGCGCGATACGGCGATAGCGCATGATTATGACAGTAAGTTGCATGGGGGATAGACGATGAAAACACAGATGACAGACCCAAAGCGCTATCTGCTGAGAATGGTCATTATTTTACTGGTTACCTTCGGGATTCTTGCCCTTCTTTATCAGCCTCTGGCTTCTGCCTTTATGGGAAATGCTGTTCTGAATGGCGTGATTATCGCAACTGCGCTTATCGGGGTGGCGTTTATTTTCCGCCAGACCTTGCGGCTGGTACCAGAAGCGCGCTGGCTAAATACAGTGAAATCAACCCATACGCTAAGCCGGTCTGCCCCACGCCCTGTATTGCTGGCAACGGTTCATGCCATGCTGTCTGCCTCACATGAAGAACAGCATTTATCTGCGCTATCTTTGCGCTCTGTGCTTGACGGGGTGGCTGCACGGCTAGATGAAGGGCGTGAAATATCGCGCTATTTTATTGGATTACTGGTCTTTCTGGGACTGCTTGGCACCTTCTGGGGACTGCTTCAGACCATCGGGTCAGTAAGCGCGGTTGTGGGCGGGCTGGATATGACCAGTCTAGATTTTGACCAGCTGATGAGCCAGCTTCGCGAAGGGCTTGATGCGCCTCTATCTGGCATGGCGACTGCCTTTTCATCTTCTCTATTTGGTCTGGGTGCAAGCCTTGTTCTTGGATTTCTTGATTTGCAGCTTGGTCAGGCCATGGGCAGATTTTTCAACGAAGTCGAAGACTGGCTATCTGCCTTTGCGCGTTTTGGTGATTCTGCTGGCACAGGGACTGGAAATCAGGCGCTGGCACAGGGGCTGAGCGAAGAAGGCGCACGCGCCATGATCTCGCTGTCACGTGCTATCGAGCAGGCAGAATCAGGGCGGGCAAGCCATCATAGCCAGCTTGCACAGCTAAATAGCCAGCTTGCTGTAATGAATGAGAATATGGCACGAGAGGCACGGCTGACAGACCAGCTTGCCCAGCTTACAACCAGACTTGAAATGCTGCAGCAGTCTTTGGAGACGCAGTCAAAACAGCAACATGCTAGCATAAGTGCCGAATTGAAAGCATTATCCTCTGCTATGGTCAAACTGGCTACGAAAAAATAACAGGGCTGAAATAACAGGCAGATTATAAAAGGAAAGCGAGATGGCGCTCTCACGCTTAGGCAACAGAAACAGACCGGGTGATTTCACCTGGCCCGGCTTTGTGGATGCGCTGGCCAGCCTGTTGATGGTATTTGTATTTGTGCTGATGGTCTTTGTGCTGATACAGGCCAATCTTGCCTATCGCCTATCTGGTCAGGATGCTAGCCTGTCCGAATTACGCCGTGAATTATCCATGCTTGGCGAGCTGCTATCTCTGGAACGAGATGCCAGCCTTGCGCTATCGGCTGACCTGTCACGGACGCAAAGCCAACTTGCCAACACCCAGCAATTACTCTCTTCAACACAGGATGAACTGGCGAAAGCCAGAACTGCCCTTGATGACGCAAACACGCAAAATAACAGTCTTGCAGAACAGCTAGCGGCTGTCACTGCGCAGCTTGGGCTATCACGCCAGCAATCTGAAACCCTGCAGTCACAGCTTTCTGACACGACACGTGCTAACGCAAATCTGGAACAGGCGCTGGCATCACGCACGGCCGATAATCAGGCATTATCAGACAAGCTGGAAATATCTGAAGACCAGCTTGCGCAGGCAATTGAGACAATCTCGTCACAGCAGGCACGGCTCGCCGAGCTGGAAAACAGGCTTGCTGATGCGAACCGCACAATCGATACCACCAGCCAGAAGCTGACAGAAGAGAAAAATCTGACAGCAAATGCCAAACGTGAGGTAGATGAGTTGACCACCGCCATGCAGACATTGCAGGCCGAACTGACCAGGCTCCGCGGATTGCTGGATGACAAGAAAAAAGAAGCTATCAAAGATAAAATTGCTATAGCCAATCTTGGCAAAGAGCTGAATAATGCGCTGGCAAACAAGGTTCAGGAATTACAGAATTTCAGGTCTGAATTTTTTGGGCGTGTCCGCGAGGTGCTGAAAGACAGATCAGATGTGCAGATTGTCGGCGACAGGTTTATTTTCCAGTCAGAAGTATTATTTGCCCCCGGACAGGCCAGTATTGGCGAAGCAGGTCAGCAACAGCTCAGCCAGATAGCCACGGCACTGATTGAAATCACCACCACCATTCCAGCCGATATTCCATGGCTGCTTCAGGTCGATGGCCATACAGACAACATCCCTATCGCAGGGCAATATAAGGATAATTGGGATTTATCGACAGAACGTGCCTTATCAGTCGTCAGGCTGATGATTGAACAGGGCGTGCCACCACAAAGACTGTCAGCCGCAGGCTATGGAGAATTCCAGCCTGTCTCGGAAGGAGACACAGAGCTAGACAGGCAGAAAAACAGGCGAATCGAGTTAAAACTCACTCAGCGCCTGAGTTCGGAATAGCGATGGAGGGCAAGCAAAAATGGATTGCTTGCCTTCATTCACTTTGCATTATGTTTTACAATTATGATGTTTCCGGTGCTTCCGGGCAGAGTTTGATCTCAATCACGCCATACCCGTATTACAAGCCAGTCATTTTGAGATACCGGAACCCTCTGCCAAATCTGGGCATAAACATCAGAACAATATGATGCTGCCCGCTCATGATATGCTGGCGTCATTTGACGGATTCTCGCATCTGCCCAAAAACAGCAACACCCACCTACTGACTACACCTGTTGATGTTGATGTATTTGCAAGCCATATTCAGGTGTCGCCGCAACATATCGTCACTCAGCTCAATATATCTCCGCCACTTTCAGCAGATATAGGAAAAGAATCATATCTTCAGCTATTTGATTCTGAGATTTATTATCACCTTCACGGCAATATCAGCACCGATAGATTACTGCCTATCGCTATGGATATTTCTGCTGTGATAGATTGCTCATGTCTGGATATTAATATGAGACACGCGGCCCTTGCAGGCCAGTTAAGCTGGACATCACAGGAAGATAACATCCAGATTAACCTCACCAGTCAGGATAGCGCTGCTTCATTGAATCTGTCCATGGAGATTGCGCCAGTGCCAGCGTTGAAAAGTCCGATATTAATAACTTACGGAAACGCTGTTCTGACAGATGATGACCAGATACTAGATTTTCATGGAACCTTTGCAGCAGCATTTAGCCAGAAAGACAACTGCGCGCGTTGCGTTGATGGCGTCTTTGCTGGCACATCTGACAGTACTCCGGATATACAGTCACTGCTTGTTGCACTCCAGAACAGGTAGTAATTTCACGTTGCAGCCTGATGACTATCGGGCGTGTTAGCTGTCAGGCATCAGGAAAATTGGCGCATTGCCAATGCCTGATAGACAGGGTTATCCGCCAGTAATTGCTCATGCGTGCCAGTAGCCAGCACACTGCCATTATCCATCACGACAATCAGGTCTGCATCCTGAACAGTTGACAGACGGTGGGCAATTACCAGCGATGTTC
>WTJO01000180.1 GCA_011524805.1 Alphaproteobacteria bacterium | reverse complement strand
TTGTATGCCGTGACTCCAGCCTGTTCGCATATCGCGCTCGCCAGATAGTCCAAGCAATATTATCAGGTTAAATATAGAGCCTTCGACCGGAAAAACCAGCCGGAAACAGCGTAAATAAAAATTATCCAGTTAGGTATTTAGATCAATGACAGGGATTGATATTTTGCCTTAGAATTGCCACTTTATCACTATAACGTTCAGTCTAGGTTATTCGTTTTATAGCATTCAGGAGCATGTAAGATGCCTACGTTTTTGTCTTTACCTTCATCATCCAGAATCCCCGCTATTCTTGGCACTGCAATTATGTGCAGTATCGCCGGCCTATCGCCTGCACTCTCTGAAACACGTATAGAGACAGTGCTTGGCACAGTGACAAAGGTAGATACGTTAACCAGCACCTATACCGTAAAAACACCAAAAGATGAGCGCATATGCGAGATAAGAGATGTGCCAATCTATAGCGAAGGCCAGAAATCTGACGAGCTTGGCTCTATGATCATTGGTGGTCTGCTTGGCTCGGCGGTAGGTAATAAATTATCCGATAATAATGGTGCAGGCGCCGCAGGCGCTGTGGCAGGGGCACTTCTTGGCCGTTCACAGGCAAACAAGAATGCAAAATCTGGTGAAATTGTCGGCTATCGCCAACAGGAAAGCTGCGAGACAAAGCGCGTCATTCTGGAAGAGGTGAGAAGCAAAATCACCGGATACCGCGTACAGGTTGAGGCAGATGGGCGGATTCTTAATCTTGAGACATCGTCACCACTTGGGCTAAATGACCGTGTCGAGTTACGCAAACAGGTTAGCTATTCATTGCGATAAGCCTGATTACGCGATATTATACACTCCAACAGCATGATTCAAACGGATATGGGCAGGCAATAGCACCTGCGCGTAGCCATAGATCATGCATATCTATGTCAATGAAATCAGGATAACCACAGGATAGAAAATGGACAAGTCAGGCGTTATGGCAGGTAAGCGTGGTCTAATCATGGGTGTTGCCAATGATAGATCAATTGCATGGGGCATTGCAGCGGCCGCCGCCGCACAGGGTGCCGAGCTGGCCTTCACCTATCAGGGCGATGCGCTGAAAAAGCGGGTGGAACCGCTAGCCGCCAGTGTTGGCTCAGACCTTGTTATGCCATGTGATGTAACAGATGATGCATCGGTAGAAGCAGTGTTTGACCAGTTAAAGTCAAAATGGGGTTCACTTGATTTTGTGCTTCACGCCATTGCCTATTCAGACAAAGAAGAGCTGAAGGGTGAATATGTTGACACCACACGCGATAATTTCACCCGCACAATGGATATTTCTGTCTATTCCTTCACGCAGGTATCTCGTCTTGCTGCCAATATGATGCCAGAGGGTGGCTCGTTGCTGACCCTGACATATTATGGCGCAGAACGTGTGATGCCGCATTACAATGTCATGGGCGTGGCCAAGGCTGCACTTGAGGCATCTGTGCGCTATCTTGCAGTTGATCTTGGTGGTAGGAACATCCGTGTCAATGGCCTGTCGGCAGGGCCGATGAAAACGCTGGCCGCCTCCGGCATTGGTGATTTCAGATATATTCTGAAATGGAATGAATATAACTCGCCTCTGAAGCGTAATGTAACGCTGGAAGATGTTGGCGGTTCAGGAATGTATCTGTTGTCAGATTTAACGTCCGGTGTATCTGGCGAAACCCATCATGTAGATTGCGGCTATCATGTTGTTGGCATGAAGGCTGTTGATGCACCTGATATTTCGGTAGTCTGAGGCAATGACAGATAACCAGTTCGGTACATTATTCGGCTTTACCAGTTTTGGTGAAAGCCACGGCAAGGCCATAGGCTGTGTGGTTGATGGCGTGCCGCCAAATCTGGCTGTAACAGAGGCAGATATCCAGCCCTATCTTGACAGGCGCAAGCCCGGCCAGAACCGGTTTGTTACCCAGCGGCGCGAAGCAGATGAGGTGGAAATCCTATCAGGCACATTTGAAGGGCGCACAACAGGCACACCAATATGTCTGCTGATTAAAAATACCGACCAGCGCTCAAAGGATTATGGCGAAATTGCCCATCAGTTCCGCCCCGGCCATGCAGATTATACCTATCTGCAGAAATATGGCGTACGCGATTATCGCGGTGGCGGCAGATCATCTGCCAGAGAAACGGCTGTCAGGGTGGCGGCAGGTGCTATTGCAGATATTGCCCTGAAATCTATTCTGGGAGACGAATATGGCATATATGCGTCTGTTGTGCAGATAGGCACTCACCAGATTGACCCTGCGAATTTCGACAGGACGCAGATTGACCAGAACCCGTTTTTTTGTGGTGATGCCAAGGCGGCCAAATCATGGGAAAGCTATCTTGACGAGATACGCAAAGCTGGTTCGTCAACAGGCGCAATAATCGAAATTGTGGGCAATGGCATTCCGGCCGGTCTTGGTCAGCCGCTCTATGGCAAGCTAGATGCCGAAATTGCAGCGGCGATGATGAGCATCAATGCTGTCAAAGGGGTTGAGATAGGGGGCGGCTTTGCGCTCTCTGCGCTAGATGGCGCTCAGGCAGGGGACGAGATGCGTATGGCCGATGGCAAAGTTGAATTTTCGTCAAACCATGCTGGCGGTATTCTGGGCGGTATATCTTCTGGCCAGCCTGTAACAGCCAGAATTGCGATTAAACCGACCTCGTCAATCCTGACGCCCAGAAAATCTGTCGATGAGGCAGGCAATAATGTCGATGTGATAACCAAGGGGCGGCATGATCCGTGTGTTGGCATTCGTGCTGTGCCTGTTGCAGAGGCGATGATGGCGTGCGTTCTGCTTGACCAGCTCATGCGGCATCATGCCCAGACAGGCCTGCTGTCATCTGAATAATAGCTAGACCGAATCCCTGCCAGTCAGAACAGCGTGAAGTAGAAATTCCTGATTACCCTCAGCCCCTGTAATAGGCGATGAGGCTAGCCCTGCACATTGCCAGCCCCCAAGCCCGTCAATAAAGCTCGTCACTATCTCTATTGCCTGATGATGGGCAACTGGTGATTTTACCACACCTTTTTTACCAACCATCTGCCTGCCAGCTTCAAATTGCGGTTTTACCAGACAGACAAGATGCCCGCCCTGTCTGACAAGGCCAAGCACAGGTGATAAAGCCTTTGTGACAGAGATGAAAGACAGATCACATACCACCATATCTAGCAGCTCCGGAATATGGCTAGAGGTAATATCTTTTGCGTTAAGCTGTTCAAGATTGACGATACGGCTATCTTGCGCAAGTTTCGCCGCCAGCTGGCCATGGCCAACATCAACAGCATAAATCCGGCCAGCCCCGCGGCTAAGCAGCACATCACAAAAACCACCTGTACTGGCGCCAATATCTGCGGCAATGATATTTTTACAGTCTGGCAGGGCAAACATCTGGAAGGCACGCGCCAGTTTCTCGCCACCACGCCCAACCCATCTCGGTCCCTGACCTGATATCTCAATAGGGGCGTCACTATCAATAAGCTGGCCCGGTTTTGTAATCAGCGTGCCTGCTACCGAAATAGCTGATTGCATAATAAGATGCCGTGCCTGTTGCCTGCTTGGTGCAATCTTCTTTTCGACCAGCACTAAATCAGCCCGTTTGCGCATAACAGGATTACGTCTGGGCAGATTTGGCAGAGGATGTTTTGACTGGACAGCCAAGCAGCATCTGCTGGCATATCTGATACAGGCTTTCAGGATCAAGCCCTGCCTGTTCAAGCTGGCTGTTGCGTTCGGCATGGTCAATATAGCTGTCAGGCAGACTGGCCACCCGCACCACAAGGCCATTATCAAGCGCGCCCTGATTGGCAAGATATTGCAGAAGATGGGCTGAAAACCCGCCCGGGCTGCTCTCTTCGACAATCAACATGGCATCATGCTCATGCGCCATCTGGATGAATAAATCCTTGTCAAACGGCTTTGCGAAACGGGCATCTACAAGGCTGGTACTTACCCCCTCGCCTTCCAGCCTGTCACATAGCTGGCGAGACTGCTCAAGCATGGTGCCAAGCGAAATGACACATAGTCTGCTGCCTTTATGCACCAGCCTTGCCTTGCCGATTTCGACTGGCAGAACAGGCTGGTCTATCTGCACGCCTGTGCCTGTGCCGCGTGGATAGCGCACCGCTGACGGCCCGTCATCAAATTGTGCAGCCGTTACAGTCATACGTGCCAGTTCTGCTTCATCAGACGGACACATGATTGTCATATTTGGCAAACAGCTTAGATAGGCCAGATCAAACACGCCTGCATGGGTCGCACCATCAGCGCCTACCACCCCTGCCCTGTCAATCGCAAAGCGGACAGGGAGATTCTGAATCGCCACATCATGCACCAGCTGATCATAGCCGCGCTGAAGAAAGGTTGAATAAATAGCCGCAAAGGGGCGATAGCCTTCGGTTGCAAGTCCGGCCGCAAAGGTCACAGCGTGCTGCTCGGCAATACCAACATCAAATACGCGCGCCGGAAAGCGTGCCTGTAATTTATCCAGCCCTGTACCTGATGGCATAGCAGCAGTAATCGCTACGATCTTGTCATCCTCTGCCGCGCAATTTACCAGTGTTTCGGCAAATACAGATGTATAGCTAGGCAGATTACCTGCCGATTTTTTCTGCTCACCTGTAATCAGGTCAAATTTCGGCACTGCATGATATTTTTCAACAGACGGCCCTGCAAATGGGTGGCCTTTGCCCTTTTCGGTGACAACATGCACCAGCACAGGGCCATCAACTTCCCTGTCACGCAAATTTTTCAGCACTGGCAGAAGATGGTTCAGATCATGTCCGTCAATCGGCCCGATATAGAAAAACCCAAGCTCGCTAAATAGCGAATGACCGCTTACCACCTCTCGCGCAATATCACGGGCGCGGCGGGCGGTGCGTTCTATCTCGCTTGGGAAGCGGCTGGCAACCTGCTTCACCAGCCCCCTGATTGAATGATAGGGACGGGATGATATCAGTTCGGACAGATATGATGATAATGCCCCTACAGGCGGCGCAATCGACATATCATTATCATTCAGAATAACAATCAGGTCATTTTCCATCGCCCCTGCGTTATTGACAGCCTCATAGGCCATACCGGCGCTCATCGCGCCATCACCAATTACAGCGATGACATGATTATCATCACCTTTCATATCTCGTGCGACAGCCATGCCCAGACCGGCAGAAATAGAGGTTGAGGAATGACCTGCTCCAAAGGGATCAAATTCTGATTCAGATCGTTTGGTAAATCCCGAAATACCGCCCTCATGGCGCAGCCCTGACATCTGATCACGCCTGCCGGTAAGAATTTTATGTGGATAGGCCTGATGGCCAACATCCCAGATCAGCCTGTCTTTTGGCGTATCAAAAATATAATGAAGGGCAACGGTTAGCTCGACAACGCCAAGACCGGCGCCAAGA
>WTJO01000260.1 GCA_011524805.1 Alphaproteobacteria bacterium | reverse complement strand
GAAGATGCTGCTTTGCTGTCAAGTGCAGACGCGCTTCTGGAGCGCACAAGACAGGCCTTTGATAAACAGGCATTTCATGAGGGCTTGCAACAGATCTGGCAGGTAATTTCCGATGCAAACAAATATATCGAAGCACAGGCGCCATGGGCATTGAAAAAGACAGACCCTGAACGGATGGGCGAAGTTCTGGCAGTTATTATCGAGGTGGTCAGACAGGTTGCTATTCTGGTTCAGCCTGTAATGCCGGATGCGGCTTCCAATTTGCTAGACCAGCTAAAAATACCGCAAACAGAGCGTGATTTTACACGGGTAGGGGGCAGTATCAGGCTGGCCGCCGGCACGGTAATTGACAAGCCGCAACCTGTGTTCCCGCGCTTTGTTGATGCTTCTGATAAGGAATAGCTGATGTCTGACATGCTTCATATTATTGATTCTCATGCGCATCTTGATTATCCGCAATTTGAAGCGCAGCTAGATGACGTTATTGGACGTGCTGCCAGTCTTGGCGTACGCGAGATGATTACTATTGGGGTCAAATTATCAACAGCAGAACGCCCTAGAAAACTTGCCGAAAAATATGACAATATCTGGTTTAGTGCAGGTATCCACCCGCATGAGGCTGGCAATGAAGCTGATGCTTCCAACTATGAGGCTATCAGAGACGCTGTGGATCATCCGCGCTGTGTTGCTGTGGGTGAGGCAGGGCTAGATTATTTTTATGATCATGCACCACGTCAGGCACAGGCGGACAGTTTTAGAACCCAGATAGCGGTTGCGCGGGATACAGGCCTGCCTATCATCGTGCATGCACGTGATGCTGATGATGACATGATCGATATTTTGACTGATGAAATGCATAAAGGTGCCTTTACAGGCGTGTTGCATTGCTTCAGCTCAGGCGCCGCGCTTGCGCAGGCGGCACTGGAAATTGGCTTTTATATCAGCTTTTCCGGCATAATTACCTTTAACAAGTCAGAAACATTACGAGAGATTGCCAAATCGGTTCCGCTATCACGTATTCTGGTTGAAACAGATTCGCCCTATCTTGCGCCAACACCCTATAGAGGCAAGACAAATGAGCCGGGATATACCAGATATGTGTGCGAGAAAGTAGCCGAAATCAAGCAGGTTGAGCTATCCGAGATGGCAAGACAAACACGCCAGAATACTTATGAATTGTTCACAAAAATGAACAGCCATTAAGCGGTTCTGGCTTAAAAAGGAAAGCTTATGCCACAGGATGTTTCCATTAACTGCACGATATTAGGCTGCGGAACATCTGTTGGTGTGCCTGCACTTGGCCGCATAGGCTGGGGCAAATGCGACCCGCTGGAGCCAAAAAATAGGCGCCAGAGATGCGCGCTTCTGATCCAGACAGACACAACAACGATTTTGGTTGATGCTGGCCCTGATATTCGAAACCAGCTTTTACCTCATGGCCTCGAAAAACTGGACGCGGTGCTGATTACCCATACACATAGCGACCATGTTGCCGGGATTGATGAGCTGAGAACCTTTTTCTTTCCAGACCGAATAGAAGTGCCGGTATATGCCAGCGCAAAACATGCCGATGATGTCGAAACGCGCTTTCCCTATATGTTCAAAAATATGCCGGAATCGCCAAGTTATTTTATACCACCACTCAAAATGAATATTATTGCGCCAGATGACAGGCTTGAAATTGGTGATGTTATTATTGATGTGATGCATCAGGATCATGGTACAACCCATTCATTAGGTTTTCTTTTTAACAATAAAATCGGATATTCAACAGATGTTATTGATATGCCGGACAGTAATTTCGATATGCTGTCTGGTGTGCCTCACTGGATCGTCGAATGCTTAAGAGACACGCCGCATCAGTCACATCTGCATTTTGATAAAACCATGGAATGGATTGACAGAGTTAAGCCAGCGCATGCCTATCTTACACATCTGGCACCTGAGGCTGATTATCAGACATTTCTGGCTAAATGTCCGGAAGGGGTTGAACCTGCCTATGATGGTCTACAGATTTCTGCATGACTGGCTTGTAATAAACATCCGATAACCCATTGTTCTGAAAAGTTTATCCTAACTGGTAGATTTATAGGCTTCCGGTCTATGTATTTATTACATAATATACATTATGCGACAAATAGTACTGTTTTAATATCGCAGTTTTTGGCGAGCGGATATGTGCGCAGGCAATCTGTTCTGGCCGGATTAGGAAAAATGTGTCCTTGGGAGATACAGCCGGCCGGCCATCTGGCCTAATGCTGGCGAACAGCCCAAGCGGATAGGCCTGAATTATTTAAATCATGTCGGTGGTAAGCATATGAGGTTTCCGCATGGTTAGATGATAGACATAAACACATACACAAACAGAATTATCAAAGCGATTGCCCACCAGCCAGACAAGATGGGTTGCCATGAGAACGGATAATTAAATAATTTTTGCGGGTGAAGCATTGCCGATCCCCTTCCCCTTACGTTTACGCTAGATTTCTTTTGCTGGAATTGCAAACTGAATCATATTTACGTTAGCTGTTTTATCACCACTATTGCTGAATTAAGGCTGACGTATCGGGCTAGCTTTTGTACCATGAAGCTATGAGCTGGATTGATATGATATTATTGCCGCTGACCCTGATGGCATGGCTGTTTGTGTCGTGGGATGCTGTTGACAGGTTATGCCGTAAATTTGGCTGGCAGATGCGTCAGGGCATCGGCATGGCTATCTGGACGGTATTGGGGCTGGCTGGTGGCTTTTATCTGATGAGTCTGTTTCATGCATTCTAGTAACCCACGGCGAGGCTATTATATTAACCTTATCATCTGATGGCGCGCAATGACTGGCGTATATGACGGGGAAACATGATGTTAGCATGGCACCGAAATTTGCTGGACACGCTCTGCACCAGACTGGGCATTAGCTATTATACCGCCTGCTGGATTGCCTTTTTCAAAGGCGTGATTGTTGGTGGTTTGCTCTTCTGGCTTGTGTTTGGCTAATCTCGAAGCAGATAAATTACCTCTGAAAAAGTGGCTGATTTGGCAAAATAGCAATATCACCATGGCCGGAAATCGTGTAACATATCGCGACTGTTTAGCTCGATAACCGTTTATGGCTAAAGGCTAAACAATGACTGGTAATAAAGAGGCCTGACGCATGGGTATAATCCGAATTTTATCTATTCTTCTGATCCTGTCTGTCTCACTGCCTGCTTCTGCAAAATGGAGCCATAAAGAAGAGACTGACGCAAATACCAATGATACAAATTATTTTTTATATTCTGTATCCAGCAAAGGGAAAAACCACTCGAAAAATCCTATCGGGCTTATCATGCGGTGCAAAAATGACCGCCTTATTCTCTATGTGAATTGGGGAGTCACACTGAATGGCCAGAAACAGGTCAAAGTGAAGTTTGATGATAATGACGTGATTGAACAGAAATGGACCAGCGCATCTGATAAAACAGCTCTGTTTCATCCTCGCCCAAAGCAGATGTTCCAGCAGATGATGGTGGCAAAAAAGCTGGAACTTGAAACTGTCTCTGCCAAAGATGTGCCTGTATCTGCACTCTTTTCACTCAGAGGTCTATCGCTGGCCAGCCATAAGATGCGGAAAAATTGTAACACAAAGCCCGGATAGGATGAACAGCGCCCCTGCCCGCCAATCTTATCGCTTGTATACATACAGCCGATAGCCCCACACCCTGATATCATCTGAATAAAGGCGCTTCGGTGTAGGCGAGAGAAAGCCTGTTGGCATATTTTTTGCGCGTAATTCGTATATTACGTTCACAGGAAGTGCCAGCAATGAAAAAAACATATGAGTTTGATTGGGGAATATTTTCATTACTTGAGTTTTTAGGTTCAAACTCAAATGAAATAGGTTCAGTTTATAAGACTGCGCTCGATATTGGCAGTGGTGCTGGGGTGCAAACGTCAGTGATGGAACATGCTGGTTTTAACGTTTTCCAATTAGATAGGTTTTCTAGTGATGCCGAATTTCAGCAAG
This sequence comes from Alphaproteobacteria bacterium, assembly GCA_011524805.1. Lineage (GTDB taxonomy): Bacteria > Pseudomonadota > Alphaproteobacteria > Puniceispirillales > Puniceispirillaceae > WTJO01. Next base: position 1,446 of record WTJO01000260.1, on the reverse strand, counting down.
ATTTTCTGGAATGCGCGTTCGAACAACAATTTGATATTATATATTGCTCTCATGTCATTGAGCATCAGAGAAATGTTGGTTTATTCTTAGATAAAATTTTTGATTTACTCTCAGATAATGGCTTGCTGTTAATTTCAGCACCTAAGCACCCTCCCGAACAATTAGTTGAGGGGCATCTGAATTGTTTTTACCTTCCCTATTTAATTCAGCATCTCATTCACGCCGGATTTGACCTGAAAGCAGGAAAAATCCTGTCTTGTGGTCATGTTGAAAATGCTGTTATTGCGCCGAAGGCAGAAAACTTTCACATGGAAGAAAGATCTGAATGCGGTTTTAAGTGGACAACCAGACACAAAGAACGCAGCCCATTAAAACTAGAAATTTGCGAGATAACCAATTTTATTTGGCATTTTGAAAATTGCAGTGTTTTGCACGCGTCTGAAGACAGGAAAAATGTTAGATTTAGACTGCCAGAAAATCATAAACATATGGGCATACACATTGATGCGAAAAGATGGGGGTTCGAGGCTGAACTATAACCTGTTAGGCATTCTGAAGCTTTGCCCATTCAAAAAGGCTGTCTAAAGAAAAAGCCGAAGATACTACCCAATATCTGGATGTATCCTCGGCTTTAATTTATGGTGAGCGGTACAGGATTCGAACCTGTGACCCAGTGATTAAAAGTCACTTGCTCTACCAGCTGAGCTAACCGCCCACAAGATAAACGACAATTTATCCTGTCGTTCGCATCTTATAGAGATTCCTCTTTTTCCTGTAAAGTCTAATTCAGCCTGATCTGAATGATTTTCGCAAATATTATGACTTTAGCTTCTGCGCGATGGCAGTTTGCACTTCTGCAGGTACAAAACTGGAAATATCGCCGTCATATCTGGCAACTTCCTTGACCAGAGACGAGGCAACAAAATGTTGCTGTTCCGGTGCGGTAAGAAAAATTGTTTCAAGATCAGGTTTCAGACGTCTATTCGTAGATGCCATCTGAAATTCATATTCAAAATCTGCAACCGCCCTCAACCCTCTAATAATCATCCGTGCGCTGTTTTTATGTGCAAAATCAGTTAGCAGGCCGGTAAAGGATTCAACCTGTATATCCTGTTTTATCTCGCCAGATTGCTGCATTTTGGAAATTTGCTCTTGTGCCATTTCAAGCCGCTCTTCGAGTGAAAATAACGGGTTTTTTCCGCTATTTTCAGCTACACCTACAATCAGACGATTACAGATAAGGCTGGCACGGGCAATGATGTTCAGATGCCCAAATGTCAGCGGGTCAAATGTACCCGGATAAATTGCCGCTATCATATGAACCTCTTATCTTGCCAAGCCATTACGCACTCTAACTAGCGGTGTCGTCATGGTCATCTGCTTCTGTATCATCTTCAGGTGCATCTTCTGCTGCATCTTCTGGCATATCTGCAGGCGCCTCATCTG
>WTJO01000076.1 GCA_011524805.1 Alphaproteobacteria bacterium | reverse complement strand
GTGATGTGCCCGTCTGGGAATGTCAGTGCTTGACCTGCTAAGGAGATAACATCATGGCGACTGCCAGCGATAAAAAGAATGCCCCGAAAAAAAGAGGGCGTCCCCCAAAATCGGTAATTAATGACAAGCCGTCACGTGATGTGCTGGAGCGCATGTATCGTGATATGCTGATGATCCGCCGGTTCGAAGAAAAGGCAGGTCAGCTTTATGGCATGGGGCATATTGGCGGCTTCTGCCATCTTTACATCGGACAGGAAGCTGTTGTGGTTGGCATCCAGTCTGTGGCTACCGAAAATGATTCAATTGTTACGTCCTACCGTGACCATGGCCATATGCTGGCTTGCGGCATGGATGCAGGCGGTGTGATGGCTGAACTGACAGGCCGGGCAAATGGCTATTCTGCTGGCAAGGGCGGCTCTATGCATATGTTTAGCCGTGAGAAAAATTTCTATGGTGGCCATGGTATTGTGGGTGCGCAGGTGCCGATTGGGGCTGGTCTGGCCTTTGCCCATAAATATACAGGCGATGGCGGGGTGAATATGGCCTATCTTGGCGATGGTGCCACCAATCAGGGTCAGGTCTATGAAACGTTTAATATGGCCGCGCTCTGGACATTGCCGCTTCTGGTGGTGATTGAAAATAACCAGTATGGCATGGGCACAGCGGTTAGCCGCTCATCTGCCGGTCAGGATCTGGCCGATAGAGGTAGTGCCTATGGTATTCCGGGCAAACAGGTTGACGGCATGGATGTGCTGGCTGTTCGTGCCGCCGCTTCAGAAGCGCTTGAATATTGCCGGTCTGGCAAAGGGCCATTCATTCTTGAAATGAAAACCTATCGGTATCGTGGCCATTCAATGTCTGACCCTGCCAAATACCGCACCAGAGACGAGGTTGATGCCATGCGTAAACAGCATGACCCGATTGAACAGCTACGCGATTTGCTGTTGCGCGAGGGTGTTGACGAGGCATGGATTAAAGATGTCGACAAGCAGATTAAGCTGGAAGTCACCAAAGCTGCCGATTTTGCACTTGAAAGCCCGGAACCTGATCCATCTGAACTGATGACAGATATTCTGGTAGATGCATAGGCGAGGGGAGAACAGATTATGAGTATCGAGATTAAAATGCCTGCACTATCTCCCACCATGAGCGAGGGGCGGCTGTCGCGCTGGCTTGTCTCTGCAGGGGATAATGTTGCCTCTGGTGATGTGATTGCCGAAATTGAAACAGATAAGGCCACAATGGAAGTTGAGTCTATCGATGAGGGTGTTGTTGGCAGAATAGATGTTGCAGAAGGCACAGATAATGTGGCTGTCGGCACTGTCATTGCGGTGTTGCTGGAAGAAGGAGAGACAGAAGTCTCCGAAGCGTCACAGCCAGCCGCTATCCAGCCTGAGACACCAAGCGCAGCTGTGGCCGAAGTGCCCGCATCTGCGCCGGCACAGATTGCGTCTGTGTCTGCTGCACCTATTGAGGCAGAGCCTGAATGGACAGGGCCTACAACCACTATGACCGTAAGAGAAGCTTTGCGTGATGCCATGGCAGAAGAAATGCGCAAAGATGAGCGCGTCTTTATTATGGGTGAGGAAGTGGCAGAATATCAGGGTGCCTATAAAGTTACACAAGGTCTGCTTGACGAATTTTCAGCCAGACGGGTAATTGATACACCAATTACAGAACACGGCTTTACCGGCCTTGGCGTTGGGGCGGCCTTTGGTGATTTGCGTCCTGTCATCGAGTTTATGACCTTTAATTTTTCAATGCAGGCAATCGACCATATCATTAATTCTGCGGCGAAAACGCTATATATGTCTGGCGGGCAGATGGGATGTCCGATTGTGTTCAGAGGGCCAAATGGCGCGGCTAGCCGTGTCGCTGCCCAGCATTCTCAATGTTATGCCAGCTGGTATGCACATTGTCCGGGTCTGAAAGTGGTATCTCCTTATTCTGCTGCAGATGCAAAAGGGCTGTTAAAATCAGCTATCCGTGACCCGAACCCTGTAATATTTCTGGAAAATGAAGTGATGTATGGTCACAGCTTTGAGGTGCCTGATGCTGAAGACTGGACTGTGCCAATTGGCAAGGCAAAGGTAGTGCGTCAGGGAACAGATATTACCATTACCGCCTTTTCGATTATGGTTGGCAAGGCTCTGGAAGCAGCAGAGGCCCTCGCTTCAATAGGCATCAGTGCCGAGGTGATAGACCTTAGAACCATTCGCCCGCTTGATTTCGACACAATTATGTCTTCTGTGAGAAAGACCGGCAGGATGATTTCCTGTGAAGAAGGCTTCCCGTTTGCCGGTATCGGGGCTGAACTGGCCATGTGCGTGATGGAACAGACATTTGACTATCTTGATGCACCGGTTATGCGCGTGACTGGTAAAGATGTGCCTATGCCCTATGCCGCCAATCTTGAAACGCTGGCACTACCACAGATAGATGATGTGGTCGAAGCAGCCAAAACAGCATGTTATCGTGCAGAAGGAGGGCTGTAATGGCTATTCAAATCCTTATGCCGGCATTATCGCCAACCATGACAGAAGGTACGCTTGCCAGATGGCTTGTTGCCGAGGGTGATAACGTATCATCAGGTGATGTGATTGCCGAGATTGAAACAGATAAGGCAACTATGGAAGTTGAAGCGCTTGATGATGGGGTTATCGCCAAAATCATGGTGTCTGAAGCGACCGAAAATGTAGCTGTTAATGAGGTAATTGCGCTGATGACAGAAGAAGGTGAAAGCTTGTCAGACGCTGATCTGGCTTCTGCGTCTGCTGCACCTCAGAAAGCAGCACCAGCATCAGCGCCGGACGTTGCACCAGCGTCATCTACAGCACCAGCACCTTCAGCGACATCTGCGCCTCAGGCGCCGGCACAGGCTGGTAGAAATGCAGGCAGGGTATTTGCAAGCCCTCTGGCGCGCCGTATCGCCGCCCAGAATGACATTGATATAACCGCCATTACCGGCACAGGTCCGCATGGGCGAATTATCAGGGCAGATGTTGAAGAGGCGTTATCACAAGGCGCAGTGCCAGCACAAAAGGGTAGGGGCATTGCCGGTGCATCAGAGCCTAGATTTGTGCCACATACCGCAATGCGGCGTGTAATTGCGCAGAGACTGCAAACCTCAAAACAGACTGCCCCGCATTTCTATCTGACAGTTGAGTGCGAGATAGATAGCTTGCTAGCGGCACGTAAACAGCTGAATGAATTTGCGCCTGAAGGTGTGAAAATATCGGTAAACGACATGATCATCAAGGCGGCCGGCTATGCGCTTATGGCCGAGCCTGATATGAATGGATTTTATGCTGAGGACGGCTGTAGCTATTATGATACGGCCGATATCTGTATGGCGGTTGCGGTAGATGGCGGGCTGGTAACCCCTGTTATCCAATCAGTTGAAAAGGCTGGTCTTGCAGATATTGCAGCGATTACGGCCGATCTGGCAAGCCGCGCCCGCGCAGGCACGCTGGACCCATCAGAATATGCAGGCGGAAATTTCACCATTTCCAATCTTGGCATGTTTGGCATTAAGGAATTTTCGGCTGTTATCAATCCGCCACAATCAGGCATTCTGGCTATCGGGGCAGGGGAACAGCGCCCGATTGTAAAATCAGGCGAGCTGGCCATTGCCACAATGATGTCAGTAACCCTGTCTGCCGATCACCGGATTGTAGATGGCGCAGTGGGCGCACGCTGGCTTCAGGCCTTTAAGCGCGCAATCGAAACACCAGCGATAATGCTGTTATAAACAGGACAGGCTTGATAGATATGGCGAACACACAAAATTTTGATGTTATCGTAATAGGCGGCGGGCCGGGCGGATATGTTGCGGCTATCAGGGCTGCACAGCTTGGTTTATCAGCCTGTGTTGTTGAACGCGAGCATCTGGGCGGGATTTGTCTGAACTGGGGATGTATTCCCACCAAGGCACTTCTTAGAGCAGCAGAGCTTAGGCATAATCTAGACCATCTCGAAGAATATGGCATAGAGGTTACAGGCGACATTTCTGTCAATATTGACAAGGTTGTAAAGCGAAGCCGCAAGGTGGCTTCGCGTCTTTCAGCTGGTGTGGCGCATCTGCTTAAGAAAAACAAGGTGCATGTGGTATCAGGTACTGCCTCAATAGCCGGAAAACAGGCAGGGAAATGGGCTGTGGCGGTTGCAGGTGACACGTCTGAAACACTTGGCGCAAAACATGTGATTATTGCCACTGGCGCACGCGCGCGGCAATTACCTAAGCTGGAAAGTAATGGCACCTCTATTCTGTCCTATAAAGAGGCTATGGTACCAAAATCAATTCCAAAATCTCTTCTGGTTGTGGGCTCGGGTGCAATCGGGATTGAATTTGCCAGCTTTTACCGTGATATGGGGGTTGAGGTTACAGTTGTTGAAGCCCTTGACCGGATTCTGAATGCCGAAGATGAAGAGGTATCAGCTGCCGCTCATAAAGCATTTGAAAAGCGTGGTATGAAAATTCATGTCTCTGCCAGTCTGAAATCTCTGACCGAGACCAAATCAGGGGTTGATGCCGCTGTCGAAATTAAGGGCAAACAGCAGACTATCTCTGTTGAAAAGGTGATTATGGCTGTCGGAATTGTTGGCAATACAGAAGGGCTTGGCCTGGAATCAACAAAGGTCAAAATTGACAGAGGCCATATTGAGACAGATTCTCTGATGCGCACGGCAGAGGCTGGCATTTATGCGATTGGCGATGTTACTGGCGCACCCTGGCTGGCACATAAGGCAAGTCATGAGGGGATTATCTGTATCGAAGCGATTGCCGGCCTTAAGGATGTACATGGCTTTCGTGCAGAACAGGTGCCGGGATGTACCTATTGCCGTCCGCAAATTGCCTCTGTCGGGCTGACAGAAGCACAGGCCAAAGCCCAGAAATATGACGTAAAGGTGGGCAGATTTCCCTTTATTGGCAACGGCAAGGCGATTGCGCTTGGTGATGATGAAGGCTTTATCAAAACAGTATTTGATGCCAAAACAGGCGCATTGCTCGGTGCCCATATGATAGGGCCGGAAGTAACAGAGCTTATTCAGGGCTATGCGATTGCCCAGACACTTGAGACAACAGAGACAGAATTGATGCATACCATCTTCCCGCATCCGACATTGTCTGAAGCCATGCATGAGGCTGTACTTGACGCATATGGGCGGGCAATCCATTTCTAGTGTAGATAAAGGAGCCGTTTATGCCCTCGCCAAATGTTAAAACTGGTGCCGAAAGACATCCTGAAAAGCGCCGCAACCCAGATAGACCGCAACCACGCCGGCCTGAATGGTTGCGGGTAAAAGCTCCGAGAAATGGTGCCTTCACCGAAACAACCAGATTAATGCGCGAACTTGATCTGGTAACAGTGTGCGAAGAAGCAGCCTGTCCGAACATTGGCGAATGCTGGTCACAAAAACATGCCACTATGATGATACTTGGCTCTGTATGTACG